>NZ_VOXS01000040.1:0-3764 GCF_013420655.1 Acinetobacter sp. Q186-3
GTGTATTATGTTAATTTTAGAAAATCTTCACTACTATTATTTTAAAATAAGCCTTATATCCAAGCATAAAACAAGGTTGTCTAGACTTCTTTTAACAGTAAAGTTATCATAAAACTGAATTTTATTTTTTAGGTAAGTTTATGCATTCTATCCGCATTCGTTAAGACACAACTATTTGCATAGTGACACTATTTTATAATGGTGGGCTTTTGTTGTGTCTTTAAGAATATATGCGGATATATAAAGTAAAAGTATGCTTAATTTATAAGTATGCTTTTAGTGCATAGTTTCCAGTTATAACTTAATTGACTAGCTATTTGTCCACCCTGTGGATGAATAGCTTTTTTTTTGGGAGGACACTGTGATGCTAGCTTTTGTTTTCACCTAAATCCTGTTTGCTGCATAAAAAATTTCAAGAGCTAAACAGGAGTAAATAAAAATGAGTTTAATTATTAAAGCGAGAAACATACGCTTGGATTATGCTGGGCGTGATGTTTTGGATATTGATGAATTGGAAATTCACTCTTATGACCGTATTGGTCTTGTGGGTGATAACGGAGCAGGAAAGAGTAGTTTACTCAAAGTACTTAATGGCGAAATTGTTTTAGCCGAAGCGACATTACAGCGTTTTGGTGATTTTGCACATATCAGCCAACTGGGCGGAATCGAAATAGAAACGGTCGAAGACCGGGCAATGTTATCTCGCCTTGGTGTTTCCAATGTACAAAACGACACAATGAGTGGCGGAGAGGAAACTCGTGCAAAAATTGCTGCCGCATTTTCCCAACAAGTACATGGCATTCTAGCGGATGAACCAACCAGCCACCTTGATCTCAATGGAATAGATCTACTTATTGGTCAACTTAAAGCATTTGATGGAGCATTACTTGTTATCAGTCATGACCGATATTTTCTTGATATGGTTGTAGACAAGATATGGGAGTTAAAAGACGGTAAAATTACGGAATATTGGGGTGGTTACTCGGATTACTTGCGTCAAAAAGAAGAAGAGCGACAACACCAAGCCGTAGAATATGAGCTGATGATGAAGGAACGGGAGCGATTAGAATCTGCTGTGCAAGAAAAACGCCAGCAAGCTAATCGATTAGACAATAAGAAAAAAGGAGAAAAATCCAAAAACTCTACCGAAAGTGCTGGACGACTTGGGCATGCAAAAATGACTGGCACCAAGCAAAGAAAACTGTATCAGGCAGCTAAGAGTATGGAAAAGCGTTTGGCTGCATTAGAAGATATTCAAGCACCAGAGCATTTGCGTTCTATTCGTTTTCGTCAAAGTTCAGCCCTAGAACTGCACAATAAGTTCCCGATTACGGCAGATGGTCTGAGCTTAAAATTTGGTAGCCGTACTATCTTTGATGACGCTAACTTTATAATACCGCTTGGCGCTAAAGTCGCTATAACTGGATCGAATGGAACAGGGAAAACGTCCTTGTTAAAAATGATATCAGAACGTGCTGATGGATTAACCATATCTCCAAAAGCTGAAATTGGCTACTTTACACAAACAGGATATAAATTTAACACGCATAAATCTGTGCTCTCCTTTATGCAGGAAGAGTGCGAGTACACAGTTGCGGAAATTCGTGCAGTATTGGCTTCAATGGGGATCGGAGCGAATGATATTCAAAAAAACTTATCCGACTTATCGGGAGGTGAAATCATCAAACTGCTTTTATCCAAAATGCTTTTAGGAAAATATAATATTTTGCTTATGGATGAACCAGGAAACTATCTTGACCTAAAAAGTATTGCCGCATTAGAAACAATGATGAAGTCCTATGCAGGAACTATTATCTTCGTATCTCATGACAAGCAATTGGTCGATAATATTGCTGACATTATCTACGAGATCAAAGACCACAAAATCATCAAGACTTTTGAGAGAGATTGTTAATGATAGCCAATCTAATCCGAACATTAATTATTGAACTCTTTAAAGGAAATTAAAAATGACAATTCAAGATATTCAATCACTTGCTGAAGCACACGGCTTGTTGCTTACGGACAAAATGAATTTCAATGAAATGGGCATTGATTTTAAGGTCGTTTTTGCTCTTGATACAAAGGGGCAACAATGGTTGCTGCGTATTCCTCGTCGTGATGGCATGAGGGAACAAATCAAGAAAGAAAAACGCATTTTAGAATTGGTAAAAAAACATCTTTCTGTAGAGGTTCCTGATTGGAGAATTTCATCTACAGAATTAGTGGCTTATCCCATACTTAAAGATAATCCTGTTTTAAATTTGGATGCTGAAACCTATGAAATAATTTGGAATATGGACAAAGATAGCCCGAAATACATAACATCTTTGGCAAAAACCTTATTTGAAATCCATAGTATTCCTGAAAAAGAAGTTCGGGAAAATGATTTGAAAATTATGAAACCTTCAGATTTAAGACCTGAAATAGCAAACAATTTGCAGTTAGTAAAATCTGAAATTGGTATAAGTGAGCAATTGGAAACCCGCTACAGAAAATGGTTGGATAATGATGTTCTATGGGCAGATTTCACCCAATTTATACATGGCGATTTATATGCTGGGCATGTACTAGCTTCAAAGGATGGAGCTGTTTCAGGCGTTATTGATTGGTCAACAGCCCATATAGATGACCCAGCGATTGATTTTGCTGGGCATGTAACTTTGTTTGGAGAAGAAAGCCTCAAAACTCTAATCATCGAGTATGAAAAACTAGGGGGTAAAGTTTGGAATAAACTATATGAACAGACTTTAGAAAGAGCAGCGGCCTCTCCTTTGATGTATGGTTTATTTGCCTTAGAAACTCAAAATGAAAGCCTTATCGTTGGAGCAAAAGCTCAGTTGGGAGTTATATAATTTAAAAATATGATTGCTGAGAACTGCCTTGTTTTGAAACTTGGTTGGCTTTAATTAGTTTTTAGTATTCTTTATAGAAAATGCCTCGATCAAGGGGCATTTCTAACAATCATTTAACATAAAATTTCTTATGTGAAGTAACCTGAATGCAGCGGTGCCCCATTGGGGGCGCGTTGAGATAAGCCTCTTTTAGATAACTTTAGCAACTCGATAGACAGTTGCAACTCCACAATTCACTGCTTTGGCAATTTCTTCCTTAGTCATATTGCCAACTACTAGCAATTCTTTTATTCGTTTATGTTTAGCCTCATTTGCCTTCTTGCCTGTTGGTTTGTAACCCGAACGTGCCAGGCCCTGCTTAATACGTTCTATACGTTTCTCATTGTCTAGGCGGGCCATTGTTGCCAGAAGATCAATCAACATATTGTTGATGAGTTCCAAGATTGAATGAGTAATGCTGTCACTGGTTTGAATCATTTGGTAGGTAGTAGGAAGATCTGCTACGACTAAACGAAGTCCCTTCTCCTGGATCCTGCGCTTCAGCTCTTGAAAATCTCGTTGGGTTAGGCGTGATAAGCGGTCAATACTTTCAACTAACAATGTGTCACCTTGATTTGCTTCTGACAGTAGCTTATTCAATTCAGGTCGGTCTAACTTCGTACCACTATAGTTTTCCACGTACACAATGGTTTCACCCAAATTCAAGTTTTGGTTTAGATCCTGAAGAATCTGCAAAGCCCTTTCTGCATCTTGATCTTTAGTTGAAGCTCGTAGATAAATACGTGTATTCATTTCTATCATTTAATCTTAATTCTATTAGATTAATGATAATACTATCATTTAATTATTGCATTAAGTCTAATGATAGATATTGTATGCGATTTGGCTCGCTATCATTCAGGTATAGTC
>NZ_VOXS01000041.1:0-3624 GCF_013420655.1 Acinetobacter sp. Q186-3
CAGCAGGGGTGTCATCGGGTCGTCATCCACCGCATCCGAGGCCAGATAGCTGTTTTCGACATCCCGTTCCAGCAGGCCTTGCCGTTCCAGATAGCGACCCACCCGGTGGGCGATGGTGTGCGTCAGCTGGGTGAGCTCTGGGCTGGTCGGCGCCTTGACCCAGCGGAAACGCGCTGAGCCGTGGGATTGCTCGACATACACACCGTCGAGAAACAGCATGTGGAAGTGAACATTCAGATTGAGCGCCGATCCAAAACGCTGGATCAGGGTGACCGCGCCCGTCTTGGCCACTTGGTGGGTATGGCCCGCTTTCTTGACCAGGTGCGTGGCAATGACGCGGTAAACGATGCCCAGCACCCACCCCATGATCTCGGGCCGGCTGGCAAACAGGAAACGCAGCTGAAACGGGAAGCTCAACACCCACTGACGCATGGGTTGTTCAGGCAGTACTTCATCAACCAGCAAGGCGGCACTTTCGGCCATCCGCCGCGCCCCACAGCTCGGGCAGAAACCGCGACGCTTACAGCTGAAAGCGACCAGGTGCTCGGCGTGGCAAGACTCGCAGCGAACCCGTAGAAAGCCATGCTCCAGCCGCCCGCATTGGAGAAATTCTTCAAATTCCCGTTGCACATAGCCCGGCAATTCCTTTCCCTGCTCTGCCATAAGCGCAGCGAATGCCGGGTAATACTCGTCAACGATCTGATAGAGAAGGGTTTGCTCGGGTCGGTGGCTCTGGTAACGACCAGTATCCCGATCCCGGCTGGCCGTCCTGGCCGCCACATGAGGCATGTTCCGCGTCCTTGCAATACTGTGTTTACATACAGTCTATCGCTTAGCGGAAAGTTCTTTTACCCTCAGCCGAAATGCCTGCCGTTGCTAGACATTGCCAGCCAGTGCCCGTCACTCCCACTCAATAGTTGGCACAAAGTCCTATTCTAGGCACTACCATTACTTTACAACGCCTGAAGAAAAGAGGATATGTTTCCTTAACTGAATTACATTTACAACTTAACCCATCTCTTTGCGAACCGCCGAGTACGTGACCCGTACGCTCGGTGGTGTGAGAGGCGCACTCCGTCAGTTACTGGCGGAGCCGTCTACTCGATTATGTGCCGTTTTATTCCATTTTATACATTTAACAATTGCTGAAACGTAAAGTCGGGTTTAAACATTTCAATTTCGTTTTGAGTTGATTCTTCTTGTGCTTCTTTGCCATAGATAAACATTTGCTGTTCATAATTTTCAATAGCCTCTTCAATGCTGTTAAATTTCCCATTGGTCAGATTATCCGACAATATCAAGGCATCCATCAACCCGCTGTTTACGCCTTGTCCTGCAAAAGGAGGCATCAAATGAGCAGCATCTCCAATCATCGTTATGGGTAATGGACGCTTACTTTTCCAAGACTTACCTAAGGGAAATATTCGTGTCGCTAACCCTACAAAAGATGATGTCACACGAATCAGTTCTTTGTAGCGTTCGTCCCAATCGGAAAATTCTTTCAGAAGAAAATCAACGACACTATTTCTGTTTTGAAAATCTACCTGCGTTTGGTTTTTCCATTCATCAGGTGTTTTAAAACTTATTCCAAAATGCAATGCACCATTATTATTAGGATTCGCAAATAATAAATTACCTTGATGAGCAGCCATTAGCCGGTTTCCATTGCATAGCTGAAAAAATCCAGGACAGTTCACCTCTGGATGATGAATATCGGCTTGTATATTGAAAGTACCTGTTTCTTCAACTTCCGTGTCGGTAACAAATTTTCTTACTTTAGACATTCCACCATTGGCAATAATAACCAGATCTGCTGTTTCACTCGGTTTATTCTCAAAAGTTAGTGTCCACTTCTTCTTACCAGGTTCAAGCATAACAAGTTTTCTATCCCAAATAACCGTGTCGTTTTCTAAACTATTCAACAAGATAGCCCTTAAGTCATTTCTGTTTATTTCAGGATTGTCAAATCGATTTTCGGGCTTTACATTTTTTGTGGATAAAATATTGCCTTTTTCATCAGCAATATTTACACCCATTGGTAAGGCTAAGTCATAATAAGTTTGTAACAATCCCGCTTTTTTCATTGCTTCCTGACCTGAACCTTTGTGTAGGTCAAGGGTTCCACCAAAAATTCTTGCCTCTCGGTCGTTGTCTCTTTCGTAAACTGAAACGTCTATGCCGTTTTGCTGTAATAATTTTGCCATAGTCAGTCCAACGGGTCCACCACCAATTATTGCAACGTTCTTATCACTAAGTAAATTCATTTGTTTTTCTTTATTGCTCATTTATATGTTTTTCAATTCCGTCAATTATTGTTGTCCAATCTTCAAAGTGCAATTCGTGTCCTGTTCCTTCAAGAGTAATTAATTTCGTATTTTGTATTTTCTCAATTAATACACCAGCGTTTTTATAGTGCCAAATTTTGTCATCTGTTCCGTGAATTATCAAGGTTGGTTGATTTACTTCATTTAGTCTATTCCAATATTCTTCACTACCTTGCAATGTAGCGTGATTGAACATACTTATATAATTGTTTGCTCTATTGAACTCAGCTCTTATCAGCTTTTCACTTCTTTGTTTATCAAATTGTTTCTTGCCGCACATTAATTCTGCACCCTGAATTAAATAGTTTACCACACTGTCTTCATTTGACCAATCGACTGTGCCTGCTTTACCATGGAAATCTAAAATACGTGTGTCCATCTCAGGAATAGTTGGGTCCGAGTCTCCCCAAGGGCCTGTAGACATAAGTGTTAATGAGCTAACTCTATCGGCAAACTTTATAGCTGCTATTTGTGTAATTAGCCCACCTAATGACATACCCACAAAATGTGCTTTGTCTATTTCATAGCCGTCCAAAATTGCAATGGCATCATTTGTTAAGTCAACAATGTCGTATGGTGCTGAACCCGGCTCATAATTAGTGGATTTTCCTACATCTCTGTTGTCGTAACGAATAACAAAAAATCCTTTTTCAGATAATTGTTGGCAAAATTCAGTGTCCCAATACAGCATTGATACGGTTGCACCTGCTACCAAAAGGATTGCTGGATTTTTCTTATTTCCAAAACTTTCCGTACAGAGTTCAATGCCGTTTGTTTTAATTATTTTCTCTTTCATTTCTGTTTTCCTTTGTTTGCAACTGATTATTATCAGTCCTAAAATTAATATCCAAAGTAGTTTTTTTTTCATTTATCAATGTTTAACTGTTATGCTGGTATCTTTCACAATGCCCGCTAACTTATATATATACGAAACATTCTACTCTATTTCATACCCATATGGCAAGATAGGCGAATGTTTTTACTATTTTATTTCGCATTTTGAATTTCTCAAATATAAAAATTATTTTAACATTTTAGTACTTATAGTGCTTAATTATTTATGTTTCAAATCTTATGAAATCATATAATATATAAAAATATATGTATATATAAATATATTAAAGTTGTGTCAAATGTTAAAATTTAAAATTAACAGAAAAAGGAGTTTATAGTTAGGGTCTGTTGAGAATTACCGAGAGTTAATTACACTCGCGCACAATTGAATCATGGCTTCAAAACTCGTATCTGTTTTACAACTACGCATCGCTATACGTTTAAATTCTTTTAACTTACAGAAATA
>NZ_VOXS01000042.1:0-3348 GCF_013420655.1 Acinetobacter sp. Q186-3
GTAAATTTTCAGCGTTGCTGGCTCCCCGTCAGCCGGATTGGGTTGCATCGCAGGGGTGTCGAAAGAGTCAACTGCGGTCCAAAGCTGTTGGACTTGGGTGAAAAGGGCGTTTATTCTTCCTATACGTGAACCGCATCCTACGGAATGAGTAACCCTTGCCCTATTGTGAGTAGAACGTCGTATAATTCAAACGAAAGCAGTTAATAGGTATGAAATATCACAGCACAAAAGAGCGACAGGACATGTTTAGATGATGTTATTATAAAATAATAACATCATGGATGAATAAAAAATAATTTTCTATCTTTACAACTATGTTATACTTCTATGATAAGGCTATGATGGCAAAGCCTTGGTTTTCCTAATCAAATAGTCGCCGAGATGGCTTCAATGCGACAGTAGGTCTACTGTCTCACAATTAATTCATGTATCAGATTTTTGTTCCCTGATGGGAAGTGTTATCCATACGAAAAGAATATGGGTAAAGTGTTACACCTGTATATGACATTCAGAATGTCCTGTCGGGGGAACTGGTACCAATTTAATAAAAGAAAACAGTATAGAAATGACAATCGAAGATATGCAAACATTAGCCCTAGAGCATGGGCTGAGAATTTCGGAAGAGATGAGCGTCAATGAGATGGGCATCGACTTTAGAGTTGCCTTTGTAAAGGAAGTAAACGGTGAGAACTGGGTACTCCGTATACCTCGAAGAAGCGATATGCTTGAACAAATCGAAAATGAAAGTAGAATATTGGATTTAGCCAAAAGAAACCTGTCGATCAATGTCCCTGATTGGAAAATTGTATCGGAGCGCCTAATAGCCTACCCTTTACTGGAGGATGCGCCTGCTCTGACATTCGATGCGATAACACATGAGGTTTCTTGGAACATAGATCGCGATAGCATAGCTTATGTGGAGTCTCTGGCAAAATCATTGGCCGAATTACATCGTATTACAGCTGACGATGTGAGAAAGAGCAACTTGAAAATAATGACTCCAAGTGAATTGAGGACCGAAATAGCTGACCGTATCCACTTGGTGAAATCTGAGATAGGTATCAGCGAGCCGTTGGAAAACAGATACCGTAGATGGTTGGACAATGACCCTTTGTGGCCTGAATTCACTTGTTTCATCCATGGCGATCTCTATGCAGGGCATGTCTTAACCTCGAAGGAAGGTAAGACCTCTGGTATCATAGATTGGTCTACTGCGCATATGGGTGATCCTGCACTGGACTTTTCTGGTCACGTATCGGTTTTTGGAGAGGATAGCCTGAAGAGTTTGATAACGGAGTATGCTAAACAAGGCGGAACGATATGGGATAGGCTCTACGAACAATCTATAGAGAGGGCTGCTGCAGCTCCATTAGCATATGGCGCTTTTGCGGTAGAGTGCAACGACGATAATCATATCAATGCCGCCAGAGCAGCCTTAGGTATTGTTCAATAAAATGATGTGAGGATACTTTTTTAAATGCTAAAATAGGAGTTCGATTGGTGCCACTTAAGAGTATCATTGATTTCTATTTTAGCCAGTATCCTCCACTTTTAGGAGCTCCTCGAAACTCGATTTTATGATCATCTCTTAAGATTTTGAGCCACCGCTCTACTATCTTGACAGGAACTAATAGCTCGTTTACTAAAAATGGTGCACGCTTTCCTGGATTAGTTCTTATCTGATTAAATAGTAGATTTACTCCCTCACTTACTCCCTCATTAGATTCGAAAAGTAGCTTTGATGAGACAATAACTCGAAAACCGTGCTGGAAATTTTCAAAGACAGGGGGACGCAGACCATAGGATGCGAAGCCTTCTTGGATTCGTTTGATGCCTGACCCATATTTTTCAATAAAATGCGCTTCTTTGAACGTGGCAGATATCCTTTTATTGCGCGCCCATGGCGAGTAATCTTCACGAAGAAGCTGATCAATCGTTAAGTTATCAGCTAAACCACCTGGATTGAAAAACTCTATGGAATTGTAATACACCCTGATTATGGAATCGGCAAATTAATTTGGACTTGGGTGAAAAGGGCGTTTATTCTTCCTATTACGTTGTCGGCAGCGGGCCAAAAAGGAATACGTCCATGCCCATCGAGGTGAAACCGGCTGTGAGCGCGGGTTCAAGCATATAGCCCGACAGGCGCGTATCCTTGCCGATCACGACACGATGGCGGTGGTCACCGCGACGAAAGACACGGCCAGCCGCCATGCCGACGCGCAAGGCGGTTTCCGCCGTCATCGCGCCTTCGTTGGCTTTGCCACGAATACCGTCTGTGCCGAAATATTTGCGCACCATAAGGTCGATTATCCTGTCGTCGGGTCGCCCTCAAAGGGGACATGCCTGCTGAACCGCGAATATAGAGAAATATCCCGAATGTGCAGTTAACGAATTCTTGCGGTTTCTTTCAGCGCCGCCAATACCGCCAGCCCGTCGCGCAAGGGGCGCGGCTCGTGTGTGCGGATGAAGTCAGCTCCACCTGCGGCGGCGGCAAGCTCTGCAGCGAGTGTCGCGGCCCCGACATCCCCCGGACCACGGCCTGTGAGCGCGCGCAGAAAGGATTTGCGCGAAACAGACAGAAGCACCGGCAAATCGAAGCGCAGCCGCAATTCATCGAACCGCGCCAGCACCGAGAGCGAGGTTTCGGGAGCAGCCCCCAGAAAAAACCCCATGCCGGGATCAAGGACAAGGCGGTTGCGTTTGATACCGGCACCCGTCAGCGCCGCGATGCGCGCGTCAAAGAACGCCGCAATGTGATCCATGATGTCGCCAGCGGGTGCCTCGCGCCGATCTGCCTGCCCGTCTTGCACCGAATGCATAACGACGAGTTTGGCAGATGATTTCGCCAATTGCGGATAGAACGCAGCGTCTGGAAAACCGCGAATATCATTGAGATAGGCCACACCACGCGACAAGGCATAGGCTTGCGTCGCGGGTTGATAACTGTCGAGCGAGACGGGAATGCCATCTGCCTTGAGCGCGTCCAGCACCGGCGCGATACGCGCGATTTCTGTGTCGGACGAAACAGGCGCGGCGTCGGGATTGCTGGATGCCGGACCGAGGTCGATCACATCTGCCCCCTCGGCCATCAGCTTACGCGCCTGCGCAATGGCTGCGTCTGGCGCCAGATACCGGCCTCCATCGGAGAAACTGTCCGAGGTTATGTTGACGATGCCGAAAATGATGAGCGATTTATTCATGGGGGCTTCTATAATAATCTCTGTACACGACAAAAATAGATAACTCATTGAAATAATGTCACAATAATTGTTTTCTAACGACGAATACTATGACACATCTCAATGAGTTATATCTTATCTTAAACAAATCTCTAAAATGGAACAA
>NZ_VOXS01000043.1:0-3155 GCF_013420655.1 Acinetobacter sp. Q186-3
TTTTGATTCCTTTAGCAAATTCTGCTGCAAGGTCTTTTAGTTTTTGTTCGTTCATCATGTTGCCTGACTCCGTTGTGAATATGAACATAGCAAATTCAGGCAATTACACAATTTAATTTACAGTCTCCTCTAAAGCTAAGGCGATTATCTCTACCAGATAGAATCCGCTCTAAAAATTGTCCTAGAAAGTCACTGGGCTGGGTATACACCCAGTGAAGTTGTCTCTGATTTTTATACTGTTGTACTTGTCGCTTGAATCCGCCAAGTTCTACCAATAAAATCTCACATATAACGCAAACCAGATAATGTCATAACCTTTTGAGCAGGCGTAGCACTCCCACCACTGCTCCCATTATTTAGTATTACGTTAACATGACCATTTAATTTAGTTACACCTTTTCCTGTAAAAGTTAAATTACCCTTAATATTGATTACTCCTGTACCATTAAACTTACCTGAAGAAGATGTACCTCCTCCACCACCAATACCCATAATATTTCCATAAAGGCTCATAGGACTGTTATTTTTAACCTCAAAAGTTATGATTTTATCACTGAAGAACAAAATATTTGAAATTTTAGTTCGTTCTGTATCTATTGTTTTAAGTGTTCCCGTCGTATCGCAATATTGTGTCGGTATACCAGTTGCACTCGAGCCACATATTCTAGCTTTTTTTGTAGTCAAATCTGTACTAGATTCCAAATAATAATGATAAGGTGCATAAGCCTTACCAGCCCCCCCTTGGTTAGTAGTAATAACTTGCATATCTCCAGTTGCAATGATTGTGTTCACTAAATCACGAGAGGACTTTAGATTAATATCAACCTCTCCCTCAAACCACAGTACGCCTGCTGGAATTGCTGAACTGGCAGCATCAATTGTCCATTTTTTACTAGCCCCACTACCGCTAACCGTAATACCAGAAATACTACTGCAAGTTACTGGTTCTGTTTCAGTATTATAAATACTAGCGCCATATAAATTATTTTTAGCGCACTTGCCATTTGCATAAAAAATATAATTTGAAGATGGACGCAACTCCTCAGCGGTTAAAAAAGTTGTTGGCTGGTAAGGCTTCACTGTAAAACCTGTTCCATCCAAAAAATCTTCTACTGTATAATAATTATTACCATTACCCTTAACGATACCGCTACCTTTTCCCGCATCTCCTACCTGTATCGTCTGATTACCCTGTAGATTTCTCTCGTGGCCTACTTCTAACCCCCCAGCAAAGATTGAACCATCAAAAGCCCCTCCTCCTGTCGTTATCTCTGTATAAATTGCCCGAACCACGGAAGAAGCACCGCCGCTTTTTGCGGTTATGTCATAACAAAAATATTGGGTACCACCTGCTTCGGCAGGACAATCGGTAGTTACTTTTTTATAAGTCGCTGTCAGAGTGGTGCCATCCTTTATCTCACCATTATCGATTTGATCAATCTGTGTAGCATTCAAAGTTTCTAAAAGACCAGATAAAGCCTGATACCCAATCGCCGACTTAATCTGCGCCTGCGTTTGTGCATGAGTTGTCAGTGAACTATCTTGCAAACTCCGTACAGAAGTGACCATACCGATAACCAAAGTGGTTAAGGCAAGACCAATCAATAGAATAAGCAAAATAGAAGCAAACCCAGCCTGTTTATGCATTTGTCTACTATTCACAGGGAAACGCATAGTTCGAAAAACTTGATGATTACACATATTAAACGCTCCCTTAGGTAGTCACATTAAATAAACAGGTTGAATTACTTAGAGCAGATAATGTAGAACTGGTACTGGTGGCATAAATATTGGCTTTTACTTCTACATAATACTTACCACCAGATGCCGTTGCCGTCGTGTTCGTTACACCAAAAGGTGTGCAAATATCAGAACCTGTTAATTTAGTCACTCTCAGCGATATGTTTCCTACACCTGAATTCACAGTACTCGGCATATCAGGAGCAGTGGAAATTAACGTTTGTGAAGGTGTGGTGGTTGGAGAGGTAGGAAGTGCTAACGTCGTACAGCTATATCCTGCACCACCTGTACCAAGATAATAAATTAAACTCTTACCTGTGGATTTTAATGCTTGGCAATTACCACTTGATAATTTCCATACGATTGCAGCAGCATCAGTATTTAAAGCCGTTGCTGTACCTCCGGTGTCGTAGGCTTGAATTAACTTATCACTGCTATTCCCATAAGAATCTGTAGGTGCAGTCATGTTATAACCCACTCCCTGCAAAATACGGTCAGCAACAATCAAGCCTTTCATAATATTGGCATCAATGCTGGCACCGCGTGTCGTTTCAGCAGAGACATACCCCAAAGAAACATAAGCTCTTAATATCGCTAAAATAATAACCAAAGATATGGTTAGCGCAACCATAATCTCAATCAGTGACATACCCTGCTGTTTTTTTATTGTACTACTCATTTGACCTACCTTCAGGGAGAAATAACCGATTTAACAGGGATAAATGAATTATCGTTATCATCGAGAACGTATATAGAAGGAGACTGGACAGTTACGCTTGCTGAATAGGCTGTGCCTGCGCCTGGGCTTGGTGGATTACTAGTAACAGATGCATTTACTGTATAGTTAGTTGAAATCAAAGTGCATGGTGTTGTGACACTTGTACCATTAATTGTAATGCTACTCGTATTAACACAGCTTGAAGTATCTGCCTTCACTGCAATCTGGCGCATTTTGTTAATGGTCTGAATTTGAATGTTACCATCCCTCTGCACAACAGCCGTACGCGCAGCAATATAAGCACCACCTAAACCAATAATCGCCATTAATAGTAAAGAAATCAGCACTTCGATCAGTGTAATACCGGCCTGATGCTGATATTTAGAACTGTGCTGTAACTGTAACATTAGAAATTCCTGAGCGAGATATTGTATAGCCACCAGTACAAGTTGTATCTATGAGTGCAGCATTGTTATTTAACTGAATAGCTGTACAAGAAGAACCAGAAGGAGCATTTAACGTTATCGAGACAGCCGCAGGATATTTTGTACTCCATAAAACAGTACTGTCAGAGACTGTAAATTAAATTGTGTAATTGCCTGAATTTGCTATGTTCATATTCACAACGGAGTCAGGCAACATGATGAACGAACAAAAACTAAAAGACCTTGCAGCAGAATTTGCTAAAGGAATCAAA
>NZ_VOXS01000044.1:0-3115 GCF_013420655.1 Acinetobacter sp. Q186-3
TTCTTGACTCAAGCATTAATGCAGTACGATCTTCAAAGTTAAGATGATGGTATGACAATTTTATATACTCCATAAACCCTTTAAATTAATTAGGTGGTTTATGTCGCACTTCAAGTTTTACTCTGCCTATCCTTATATCAAGGGAAGTAATAACCTCAAGATTAAGTTAGCCGAAGTAAATAAAGGTAGTAATACTAATACAGCGAATCAGATAGCAAAATCATTAAATTTTTCGGAAATCGATTCTACTGAAACTCGTTTAATTGAGGGATCAGATACTCCAGTCGTGCCGCGCAAGAAGTCTCTATGGCTACGGCTGCTACAACTTGTGTCTCTACAATAAGCTCTAATTTAGCGAGTTATTGAAGCCTTTTGACAAGTACAGGGGGAGTAAAGATTTCAGCATGTGAAATTAATGACTCGGGTTTTTATGGTATGGTGATTGTGAAGATAAACTAAATATTAAAAACTATTAGAAATGTGGTTTATGAGTATGCAAAATACAGAATGCATCTTCTATCCAATATGATGAGATTTAACCCTATTTCGCATAGGGTTAAATCTCATCGATATGCTTATTCAAAACTGCTTTCGAGTTCTTCCAATTCCATCATCAATTCAAGCATTTGTTCTTCTGCCTGCGCCAATTTGGTTTTCAGATCATTTTGCTCATTCATGAGTTTGAGCAAATCATCTTTACGGTTGGCATCGTAAAGGGCAGGATCTCCCAGTTCGGTTTCAATTTCAGTCAGACGCGGTTGAATTTTTTCAATTTGCGCTTCGTATTTTTCAATATTTTTACGAATAGGGCGAGTTTGTTCACGGCGTTGTGCTGCCAGTTTGCGTTGAGCTTCTTTATCTACTTTGACTAGGTTGTTTTTGCTTTCAACCACTGGACTTGGATTGGATGGAGCTGTGTTAGATGAGCTTTGTTTAAGCATCTCTGCACGGGCTTGGCGTAACCATTGGGCATAATCCTGTAAATCGCCTTCAAACTCTGTGCATTGTCCTGCGTGAACCAAGAGTAAGTCATCACAGACACTGGCAATCAATTGACGTTCGTGTGACACCAATACCACTGCACCTTCATAATCCTGTAAAGCCATGGTGAGGGCATGTCGCATATCTAAGTCTAAATGGTTGGTCGGTTCGTCCAGAATCAGTACGTTAGGGCGTTGCCAGACAATTAAAGCCAAAGCCAAACGCGCACGCTCACCTCCTGAAAAACTTTCACAAGGTGTGTCCATACGTTCACCACTAAAGCCAAAACTGCCTAAAAAGGCGCGTAAAGTGGCTTCGCTGATTTTTTTATCGGCAATGCGTGATAGTTGTAGCATCGGGCTGGCAGTATCATCCAAAGCATCCATTTGATGCTGCGCAAAATAGCCAATATTGAGTAACTCTGAGGCTTTACGAGTACCTGACAATAATGCCAATTCACCCACTAAGGATTTAATTAAGGTCGATTTACCTGCGCCGTTCATCCCCAATAAACCAATACGGCTGGTCGGAGTAATTTGTAGGTTAATTTTGCTGGCAATCACTTTATCTGCATAACCAATGCTGACGTGTTCCAAGGTTAGTAACGGCGAACTCATTTTGGTGGGTTCACGGAAACTGAAGGTAAACGGGGTATCTACATGCGCAGGGGCAAGCAATTGCATGCGTTCCAATTGCTTGATACGGCTTTGTGCCTGCCGTGCTTTGGTGGCTTTGGCTTTAAAACGATCAATATATTTTTGTAAATGTGCACGGGTTTCTAATTGTTTTTCATACGCTTGTTGATGTTGTGCCAAGCGTTCACTGCGTGTGGTTTTAAAGGTTGAATAATTGCCTGTATATAAAGTCAATTCACTATTTTCAATATGTAAAATATGATCGGTAATGGCATCTAAAAAATCACGGTCATGGGAAATCAGCACCAAAGTTCCCGCATAGGCTTTAAGCCAGTCTTCTAACCATAAAATTGCATCTAAGTCTAAGTGGTTGGTGGGTTCGTCCAGTAATAATAATTCGGAGCGACTCATTAAGGTACGCGCCAAATTTAAACGCATGCGCCATCCACCAGAAAAACTACTGACCGCCAAGCTGTTTTGATGTGCCATAAAACCTAAACCTGCCATCAGTTGTGCGGCTTTGGCGGGTGCGGTATAGCCATTAATTTCATCAAAACGACCGTGCAAATGCGCAAGTTGGTCATTATTTAATTGTTCAGGATGTTGTAGCTGTTGTTGAATGTTCCAGTATTCTTCATCACCCGACAGCACAAAATCAATCGCAGGCAAATCCAACGCTTTGATTTCCTGTGCCATGTGTGCCACAGTCCAGCCTTGCGGACGGCTCAACGTACCTTCGTCTGGGGTTAAACTACCTAAAAGCGCAGCAAATAAACTGGATTTTCCTGCACCATTGACACCTGTAAGACCGACTTTCCAGCCTGGATGGATTTGCATAGACGCTTTTTGAAATAAAACACGTCCACCGCGGCGTAAAGAAACTTGGTCAAGTTGAATCATGGTGTTTACTGGTCACAACAAAAGTTGCGCATATTCTAATGGAAGCCCGCCAGAAAACAAAAATAAGCCTAGTTTTATTTGCGATTTGCGAAAAATCTCTTTTGTAATGCTTAAAACCTACGTTCCAGCAACAGGATTTTTTATGACTTTGTAAACAAGCGCAAAATACATGCATGTTGGAGATGATTTTTATTTTGATCTAGGGGCTGTTGAGAATTACCGAGAGTTAATTAAACTCGCGCACAATTGAATCATAGCTTCAAAACTCGTATCTGTTTTACAACTACGCATCGCTATACGTTTAAATTCTTTTAACTTACAGAAATAGTTTTCAATGAGATGACGCCATTTATACATAATCGTATCAAATGCTCTCATTACTTTTCGATTAGATTTAGGTGGGATCACCACTTTCACTTTACGTTCATTGAGTTCTTGGATGAGCCAATCTGCATCAAATGCTTTATCAGCCAGTAATGCTTGAAAATCAACATCTTCGATTAAAGGTTTGGTTTCTACTAAATCGTGATATTGACCAGGCATTAATCGAAACTTAATGAGGTTACCTAGACTATCCACTAAGGCAAGAATTTTACAGG
>NZ_VOXS01000045.1:0-2461 GCF_013420655.1 Acinetobacter sp. Q186-3
AGACTTAATATTTAATTTCGGTACAATATGTATTTAATTATCTAAACTCTAACGGTACAGAATGCCTAATCAGGTCGGATATATTCGAGTCAGTTCAACTGAACAAAATACTGAACGTCAATTAGATGGAATCAGCCTGGATAAGACCTTTACTGAAAAGGCAAGCGGTGGTAGCCGTGAACGTCCTCAGTTAAATGCAATGCTCGACTATCTGCGTGAAGGTGATACGGTGCATGTTCATAGTATTGATCGTCTGGCACGTAATACAAATGATCTGAACGAAATTGTGAATAGTCTGAATGATCGTGGTATAACCATTATTTTTCATAAAGAGAATTTGACCTTCAGTCATGATGTAGCACAATCGGCAATAAATAAACTCATGTTTCAGATGCTTGCTGCATTTGCAGAGTTTGAACGCTCCATGATCCGTGAGCGTCAAAAGGAAGGAATTGCAAAAGCCAAAGCGAAGGGCTTATATAAGGGAAGAAAGCGGAAGGTTGACTATGTTGAAATACGAAAAGCAATGGCTGAAGAAAATTCAACATTTAGAGGTGTTGCAGAAAAGTTTAAAGTAGGGATAGCAACAGTACAAAGAGCTTTAAAAGAAGAAACTAATAATCAATAAGGTTGATTAATGAAGACGCTTAGATATTCAAATTTAGAAAAGATCATGACCATTTATACTGAAATTTCTACTTATATTACATTTCATAATGCGACTGGTTTAACAGATATAAATAAATCAATGGAAGATTTTTGAACCGTACCGGGTTTGTCGGAGACCAAGCTTTCTGAGAGAATGTCCCGATGAAAAAAGTAAAATATACCCCTGAAATCAGAGAAAGAGCGGTTCAATTATTGATTGAATCCGAGAAAGATTATCCATCGAATTGGGCTGCGATCACCGCTATTGCTCCCTGAGCAGTATACTGCGCAAGGGTTGTACTCCTGAAACACTACGTGTTTGGTATCAAAAATATTTAGATAAACAAAATCCAGTTAAAGTACAGCAGCTTTCAGACCAAGAACGTATCAAACAACTCGAACGCGAAAATAAAGAACTGCAACGCGCCAATGAAATTCTACGTAAAGCAGCCGCTTTTTTCGCCCAGGCGGAGCTCGACCGCCCACACAAATAATGGTGGATTTTATCCATAATAATAAAGAGCTGTACGGAGTCGAGGCGATTTGTAGAATTTTACCGATCGCACCTTCAACCTATTACCGGACTCTAGATCTCTGTGAAAATCCAGAACATCGAGCAAAGCGAGATTTACATGACTTGCATCATGCTGAGGAGATTAAACGAATTTGGAAGGAAAGTTCAGGTCGGTATGGTGTACGTAAAGTCTGGCAAAAACTGAAACGTGAAGGCTATATTATTGCGCGCTGTACTGTTGCTCGATTAATGCAAAAGCTAGGTATAAAAGGTGTTTGGCGTGGTAAGAACAAACAAACCACCCGTAGCCGAGATGATCAAAAACGAGCGGATGACTTGGTAAAACGTAATTTTACTGCTGATCATCCTGACCAACTGTGGGTGAGTGACTTTACGTATATTCAAACAAATTCAGGCTGGGTTTATACTGCATTTATTATTGATGTGTTCTCACGAGCAATTGTTGGATGGAAAGTATCGACACGGATGAATACAGATATGGTGCTCGATGCATTGGAGCAAGCATTGCATGATCGAGGCATGCCAAAGAATGTGATTCATCATTCCGACAGAGGTGTGCAATATCTTTCCATTCGCTATACCAATCGTTTAGAAGCAGCAAATTTACGAGCATCAGTCGGTACGACTGGTGATTCATACGATAATGCTTTGGCTGAAACGGTGAATGGCTTATACAAAACAGAGGTGATTGAATATCTAAAAGCAGATTGGCAAGGTTTAGCGGATGTACAACTTGCGACACTAAATTGGGTAGATTGGTTCAATAAAGAGCGTGTACATAGTGCACTAGGTTATGTATCACCTTTTGATTTTGAAGCAATGTACTATGATAAGATTAACCCGTTAGGTCAGGTGGCCTAACTTAAATAAAAAACTCTCCGACAAACCCGGTACGGTTCAGTTGATTGAATTATAGGGGCTATCAATGCGAGTTGGAAAATCAAAAAAAGAAGCTTTGGCTTCTTTTTTTTTTGATCATCTATAAGTGCTTATACAACTGAGAAAATATAAAACACTTGAGAATTTTCTTAAGTCATACATTGTGACTTAAGAATTTGATAAAGAACATTGTATGAAATAAAAAAGAGAAAATCATAAATATTTGAAAAATAATAATAAATAAAATTGGCATGCAAGTTGCAATAATCTTATGGAGAATATGAGGATTTTGGTATGCAGCAACTCAATGTAGAACAGCCTCCTTGCTTTATTCATGTTACAGGGACTCAGCGTGACAAATATATCGAATTTGAATTTTCGATAGGTGATCCAGAGTTA
>NZ_VOXS01000046.1:0-2063 GCF_013420655.1 Acinetobacter sp. Q186-3
TTTAAATCCTATAGAACAGATGTGGGCATGGGTTAAACGTAAGCGTAAAGAATGGTTGATCGACTCAGTCGATGAGTTATTTCGAGTTTTTTTCGAATCTTGTATGAATAATAAAGTAGTTTGACTAGGGTGTGTTGACACTTTTAGCTTAAAAAAATAGCGAAGTAGTAAAATCAAATCGCCAAACCCAATTTTACTATTCGCTATGCCTCGTACTATGCTGACAGATCAACACTGGCAAAAGTTGAAAGTTATTCTGCGTAATTTATCCATTCACCACAACTCAAATTTACGCAATTTTATTGAAGCTATTCTCTATAGAATTAGAACAGGCTGTCCGTGGCGAGATATTCCTTGCTGTTTTGGTCATTCAAACTCTATTTTCAAACGTTTTAATCGTTGGTCAAGCAGCGGTAAGTTTCTTAGATTATTCAAATTACTAGCCTCATGCCCCGATATGGAGTGGATTTTTATTGATGGCTCTCATGTACGTGCTCATCAACATTCTGCCGGCATAGCGAATCAATCTATTTCTAAAAGTGTAGGAGGAAACTCCTCAAAAATACATTTGATTGTTGATGCACATGGCAATCCTATTGATTTCATGATTACCGATGGAACCACACATGATGTTAAAGTTGCACCTGATTTAATATCAACATTAGATTTAAAAGAGACAAAAGTGGTATGTGCAGATAAAGGCTATGATTCAGAACCACTGCGTGAACAGATCAGGAAAACAGGGACTAAAGCGAATATACCAAAGAAAACAAATAGCCAATCGAACAATGACCATATGGACTGGTATTTATATAAAATCAGGCATTTAGTTGAAAATATGTTTTGTAGATTAAAGCAATTTAGAGGAATAGCTACTCGATATGACAAGCTCAAAAGAAATTATCAAAGTTCTGTTGCTTTAGCATGTATATTTTTATGGCTACCTTTATAGGGTTAATTATGAACAGTAAATGTCAACAAACCCTATATTAAAATTAATATTATTTTCTTTAAACACTAAGTAATAAAAAAAGAGTGCTTAAGCACTCTTATATAGCCGTATGTTTAGTAAAGTCGGTAAGAAAAGCCAGAATCTAAAAAATTATTATGTGATCAAATTTCTTTTCTGCTCAAAATGCTCTTCAATTTTTGAACTCAGAAAATTAACAATAGGCTGCAAAGCATAATGTTCCTCTTGCCAATTTTGTTTACCGATTTCCCCTCTATATTCCTGTATAAGCCGCTGCAATACGAATTTCTGCTCAGGAGGAAGCTGAGGCATAACCCATCGAGCTGCATTGCCTTTTGAAGCAATATCCTTCATGACTAAACTAAAATAGATCCGGCATAAAGCTAAAATCTGGTTTCTTTCATCTGCATCCTCATCCCAATGAGCTACAATTTCGGGATAAGTATCAGACATTGCTTGCCATAGTTCTTGATCAGAAATTTCAGGTGCCCATTGGTCTAAAGCTGGACCAAATAAAACTGTATGATGAGATCTCGCTTTTCTAAGCAATATACTAATATCTGGGTCTTTCTGCGAACTTAATGTTCCACCTTCTTTAAGTTCTTCACGTAGCCATTCACCAAACTGCATTTCATAACTTAAAGGATAATTTCCAGACTGAATCTCATCTTTTAATAAAATAGTAACTTCTAATGGTCTTTGTAATTCCCCAACAGGCTGTGAAATTTTTAGTAATTCTTGTGCAAGCTGCTCGCGTAAAGCAGATGTTAATGGTTGAGTAACCACGACCAGAACATCAAGGTCACTTTCTGGCCCTAAGCCACCATCAACAGCTGAACCATAAAGATAGATTGCAAATAATGATTCCGCTAAAAGTTGCTGTAATTTTTCTTGTAGATATTCTAACTGAATGAAATCAGACATCTCTCATCTCCTTCGGAAGAAACAGATATAAAAAAGGCAGGATATTATACTCTGTACACGACAAATTTCACAGAACCCTTATCCTATCAGGATTCTGCTTTCTTAAAATTGCCAAAATTTCCTTAAACTCTTCTTTTTTCCCAAAACCAATTAAACGCTGAATCGCCAT
>NZ_VOXS01000047.1:0-1793 GCF_013420655.1 Acinetobacter sp. Q186-3
TTAAGTTCTTTATCCGACATAGACACCAACATATCAAACCGTCCGCTAAGAAAATTGCAAAAGTGCATATTCTAAAAGCGGACATTTTTACTTTGGAGAAACCGGACATTTCTACTTTGGGCTTACAATTGGATTTCGCATAAGAGATTTTATGTTAAATGAGCATGTTTATTAACAATATGTTTATCCCATTCAATCTGAAAATCATGTGCTAATTTATCTAGTTTAGTCGACTTTAAATTATTAATAAGTAATTGTTGGGCTTCAATGAATGCTTGATCTAGAGCTTGGTTTACGACGAGTTCAACCAAACAATCAGGCTGCTTATTTTCATTGCCAATCGCAAAAATTGACGGCTCACCTACTGCCACATAAACATCATACAAAGAGATGTCACTTAAAGACTTAATCAAAGTCCAACCGCCCCCAGGTCCTTTCTCTGAATCAACAAATCCATGCTTCTTTAAGCCTGACATTGTTCTACGTACAACAACAGGATTCGTTTCGAGCATTTCGGAGATGTAATCTGACGTGAAAGGCCTATCTTCACGAGCCATATGTAAAAGTACATGAAGCATTCGAGAAAGTTTACTGTCTTTACGCATAGTTAGATCTAGAAGTGAATGGATTGGATAGATTGTAACATTGAAAGTTTCATATCAATTCTAAAAATTATATAGTAACTTTAAAAGTTACATATTTGGTGTATTTCTAATGAACTATGAAGTTGTAATTATTGGTGGTAGCTATGCAGGTCTTTCTGCTGCATTGCCTTTAGCACGTGCTCGTCGTCAAATTTTGATTATTGATGCAGGACAACGTAGAAACCGCTTTGCAGAGCATTCACATAACTTTCTAACTCAAGATGGTCGTGCACCTGATGCAATTGCGGCAGAAGCCCGAGCACAAGTTGAAAAATACTTAACAGTTTCATGGTTATCTGAAACAGTAACGGATGTAAAAGCTATAGATGGTCAATATTTGGTAAGTGCTGGAGAGCAACAGTTCCAAGCAGAAAAAATCATTATTGCCACAGGCGTAAAAGATGAATTACCTCAAGTTGATGGCTTAGCAGAACGTTGGGGTAAATCGATCTACCACTGTCCTTATTGTGATGGATATGAGCTGAATATGGGTGAGGTCGGTGTGCTTGCATCGGGTATGCATTCATTACATCAAGCATTGATGTTGCCTGATTGGGGAAATACAACATTATTTTTAAATGATGCCATTAAAGCTGAACAATTAGATGATGAACTCTTGGCGAAACTCTCTAAGCGTCAAATTGTCATAGAAACTCGTAAAGTTGCACGGATTGAAAACCATTGTGACATCGTGTTTGTAGATGGAGAGCATACAACTTTAAATGGTCTATTCGTGTCTACAGTCACTCGTTTACAGGCAGATTGGATTCGTAATTTAGGTTTAGACATTGACAGCAATGAATATGGTGAAGCGATTAAAACTTCTCCAGCAAAAGAAACCAATATTAAAGGCGTTTATGCATGTGGTGATGTGACTCGCTCTGGCGGTTCTGTTGCGTTGTCTGTCGGTGATGGTGCAATGACAGGAATCGTGGCACACAAGTCTTTTATTTTTTAAGGCTGTGTCTGTGATTATGTAATTCCTCTAAAATTAACATAATGCACGTTATACGCAGTCAAAATGTAAGCCCAAAGTAGAAATGTCCGGTTTCTCCAAAGTAAAAATGTCCGCTTTTAGAATATGCACTTTTGCAATTTTCTTAGCGGACGGTTTGATATGTTGGTGTCTATGTCGGATAAAGAACTTAA
>NZ_VOXS01000048.1:0-1750 GCF_013420655.1 Acinetobacter sp. Q186-3
ATAATCTCTTAATGATCTTTCCAACACCTCGTCAGTGCCAGAAGCTGGACTTAATAAACTTAACAACTCAGCACTTCGTGCTTCGTTCGTTTTCGTTTATCTCGTCGGTATGGGGTGCATTCTAGAGGATTTCAGAATCATTGCAAGCCCCAATTCACTTTATTTTTCACGTATGTATCTTTTTTCTACGAAACAGCTAAAAAAACCGGTTTTTCACTTATTTTTTGCACAATTCAAAAGAAAAAATCCCGCGAACGGGATTTTTTGCTGTCTTTCTTTTTATCTTATTCAGTAAATTTCTGCGTGCTGTAATCCGCTGTTGGCAATTTACCGAGCGCTTTTTGTCCGGTTGTTCCCGGTAAACGCTCCACATATTGTAAAAACGCTTCGGCATAATCAAGGCCCACGTCCATACGGCGCTCGCCTGTCACCTCTTTCATGCTGCTATAGTAGTCCTGTCCATTGGCCAGGAAGTCGATAGTCACCACTTTATAGGTTCGATCCAAGACCAGTGCTTCATAACTACCGCTTGTATTACGCACTTCCAGCTGGCTAATACGCTGCCCTTTGGCCTGGGTTAAATCTACCTGCCAGCGTAAACCACCAGTATATGGATAACTGCCAGTATTTCTCTGCTCGACCACACCGCTAATCGCATCTTCCAGCGTGGCTTTAATTTCTGCACCAGTCATATCCAAACGGACCAGTGTATTTTTAAATGGCAGTACCTGATAGATTTTCTCTACGGTGACTGGACCTGCCGCGACATCCACACGCACCCCACCACCATTCTGGAATGACAGATCGGCATCAAAGTACACTTTACCTTGTTGCAAGAAGGCTTCGGCAATCATCTGCTGAATATCGCCGCCATGGGCAATGACATGCGGATTCTGGTTACAGATATCGCCCAGACTAGAACGGCTGGTATCACGCTGTATCCCCGGTACACGGCGTAAACACAGGTTATCGGTTGCCTGAGCCACCACCGTGCTGGCAAAATTCTGTTTCTGTTGTTGATATGGCAGCAGCACATTTAAGGTCGCGGTATATGGGCTGACCACCTGCATCGGAATATTCGTCGCTTTAAAACGCTCCAGTAGCACCGCCTGTTCGGTTGCATTTAAGGCTTCGAACTGTTTGCTCTCGGTATTTTCACGCTTAAAGTCATCGCCCACTAAAATGTGCGGTGTGCCACTACACTGTTCCACCTGACCTTGCGGATTAAACTTGACCTTTAAATCACCCACCACATAGCTGTACTGCCAGGCCTGGGCAATACAGACCAGATCACCATCTTTATTTCGCGCTTGGGTCGGATACGCACCACTCGGACTCAGGCCGACCGCCTCTAAACTGTCCGGACCTAATAAGGTATGTGAATCACCGCCGACAATCACATCGACATCGGTTAAAGCCGCAGCCAGTTGCTGATCCAGGGCAAAACCAGTATGGGTTTGCAGGATAATCTTGTGAATACCCTGAGCTTTCAGGCGATCAATTTCCTGTTGAGCCGCTTCAATTTCATTGGCAAACGTAGTGTCACTGTTCGGCTGAGAGGCATTTTTGGTTTTGTCGGCAATGGTCAGACCAATAATGGCAAACTTTTCACCGTCACGTTCAAATCTCTGTACACGACAAAAATAGATAACTCATTGAAATAATGTCACAATAATTGTTTTCTAACGACGAATACTATGACACATCTCAATGAGTTATATCTTATCTTAAACAAATCTCTAAAATGGAA
>NZ_VOXS01000049.1:0-1482 GCF_013420655.1 Acinetobacter sp. Q186-3
TGTTATTCCCAAGTAGAAATGTCCTACCTTAAAACCAAATAGAAATGTCCTATACAGACATTTCCAAGTCAAGCACAGGATTCAGATTTCGTTGTTGAATTGCTGTTTTCTGTGCACGTCTTCTTGGCATAGATTGAGAACGATTGCGTTTGTATTGCTGTTCCAATTCTTCATGCTGTTGTTGAATATGATTGAGAACAGCACCTAAACGTTTATTCTCAACAATCTCTCGCTGGTTCAGCTGACTTAATTTATCGAAGATGCTGTAATTGATTTTTCTTCCCTGATATTCAATCGCGACTGTACCATCCGGGTATTCTAGGAACTCAAGATACTTACCAATCAATCTTTGGTTTTCTTCCGTGTTTTCCAGGAGATATACGCATTTATCATAAGTAATCGTCAGGCTATTCGTGACTCTGCGGGGTTCACGCCAAGTAAAAACATCATCTAACTCCTCAGCAGTTTCAGTAACAGTCCGGTGTAAATCCTTGGGATTAAAAGCCATCTTGGCGAACTTCTGATTGAACTGCTCAATGAAGCAGGGTAGCCAGGCATTCGCTTGCTCAATCGAACAGATGCCTTCCAGGCGCATTTCTTTGATCAGACGGTCCTGAAGCGTTCTATTGGCCCGTTCTACACGGCCTTTGGCCTGTGGTGAATTAGCGAAGATAATATCGATATTCAGGGTGCTGAGTACGCGCCCAAACTGGGTAATCTTGGTGTCTTTCTTACTGCTTTGATTCACCCTGAAGACTGAATGTTTATCGCTGTAAAATGCCAACGGCTTACCATGCTGCTCAATATACAAACGTGTTGAAATCATATAGTCAAAGGCTGATTCTGATTCACAGAAGCGTAAATGCTGCAATTTTCCTGTGGCATCATCGATAAACACCAGCAGACAGCATTTAGGGGCTCGACCTTCAAACCAGTCATGGTGTGAGCCATCAATTTGAATCAGTTCACCATAACAGTCCCGGTTATAACGAGGCTGATACGGGCGTTTCAGATGCTTGGATCGAGGAATCCATAAATCGGCTGCAATCATCCAAGAACGTAGTGTTTCCACCGAAATGTCGAATCCATGAATGGTAGTGAGCTTTTCATGCGCTAAAGTGGGTCCGAAACCATGCAGTTGATCCGAAACAATATTGAGGCACTTGAGTCTGAGTTCTTCAGGAAGCCTGGAGTTGCTGATTTGACCACGACCGGCATGGGCTAATGCAACTGGGCCTTGAGCTTTGTATTTCTGCAGTAAGCGTCTGATCTGACGCTCTGAAATATGAAGTAACTGAGCAGCCTGGGACTGGGTTATGCGTTGATCACAGATTTCCTGCAAGACCGACAATCGTTTAAGTTCTTTATCCGACATAGACACCAACATATCAAACCGTCCGCTAAGGAAATTGCAAAAATGCATATTCTAAAAGCGGACATTTTTACTTTGGAGAAACCGGACATTTCTATTTTGGGCTTACA
>NZ_VOXS01000004.1:0-239585 GCF_013420655.1 Acinetobacter sp. Q186-3
AAGATTTTGTTTGAGATAAATACGAAAATTACGGAAAATGTTTTCTAACTTAGACCAGTGTTGATCAGTCAACATTGTACGAGGCATAGCGAGGAGTAGATTTGGTTTGGCGATTAAATTCTACTTTTTCGCTATTTTTTTTGCACAGTAAATGTCAACAGACCCTAGTAAAATGAATAATAAAAAAGCTCCCGGAAGGGAGCTTTTAGCGAGGAAGTGAATTTTATTGCTGGGCTTCTTCACGCACGTTCGCAGCACCTTGTTCAACAGCACCGGCTGCGGTTGCAGTTGCATCTTTGGTGGCTTCCTTGGTTTCATCCCAAGCCTGACTGGTTGCCGCAGCGGCATTATCCGCGGCCTGATCTAACTCTGCAGCAGCTTCATCCGTTGCAGCATCCATTTCAGCTGAAGCTTCTTCAGCAGCACCGGAAATATCATGACCTGCCTGTTCAGCAGCATTTTCCAGATGCTCGCCAGTGGTTGCACCTGTTTCAGGCGCCTGATCACGGTTACAGCCCACTAAAGCAACGGTAGCAGCAAGACCTAAAGCAACAAGTAATTTATTCATTGTCATATTCCTTTTAATTCTATTCTCAAGGCAAATATCCACAACAGCAGTGAATATTCAAAAATATAAACCAGTTCCGATCTGGCAATAGATAACAAATTGTTGATTAAATGTAAGAAAATGAAATACAAAAAAAGCCTATAGCGTAGTGCACGCTATAGGCTTGTGGTGTTCTAGAGTTAATTCAGCAGAATTATTGCCCCGAACGGATGATGTAATCAAAGGCAGACAACGATGCTTTCGCGCCTTCACCTGTGGCAATGATGATCTGCTTGTATGGCACTGTAGTACAGTCACCAGCAGCAAATACACCTTTGACATTGGTTTCATTACGGTCGTTAATCACAATCTCGCCACGGTTGCTCAGTTCAACTGCTGTTTCTTTCAAGAAATCGGTATTTGGTAACAAACCGATCTGTACAAAGATCCCTGCCAGTTCAACCGTATGCTCTTCATCTGTTGCACGGTCTTTATATTTCAGCGCTGTCACTTGTGAACCATCACCCACGACTTCTGTTGAAAGTGCATTTTTGATGACAGTCGTGTTTGGCAAGCTGTTTAGCTTGTCTTGCAATACCTGATCGGCACGTAACTTGGTATCAAATTCTACTAAGGTTACATGCTCAACAATACCGGCCAAGTCAATTGCGGCCTCTACACCCGAGTTACCCCCACCAATAACTGCAACACGTTTGCCTTTAAACAAAGGACCATCACAGTGTGGGCAGTAAGCCACACCACGGGTACGGTATTCTGCTTCACCTGGGACATTCATCTCTCTCCAGCGTGCACCGGTTGAAAGCACCACAGTTTTCGATTCCAGCTTGGCACCGTTTTCCAAGGTCACTTCAACTAAACCGTTGGCTGTTTCATCTGCACCTTTAATGTCAGATACACGTTGTAGGTTCATGATGTCGACACCGTATTCACGTACGTGTGCTTCCATTTCAGCGGCAAATTTTGGACCTTGGGTTTTCTTGATTGAAGTGAAGTTTTCAATGTCCATGGTGTCCATCACCTGACCGCCAAAACGTTCCGCCACGATACCGGTGTTAATGCCTTTACGTGCTGCATAAATCGCTGCAGTGTTTCCAGCAGGTCCACCACCAATCACCAAGACATCAAAGGCCGCTTTGGCATTTAACTTTTCAGCTTCTTTGGCTGCAGAGTTGGTGTCTAATTTGGCAATGATTTCTTCCAGTGTCATACGACCCTGACCGATGTGGTTACCGTCCTGGAATACCATCGGTACCGCCATGATCTTACGTTCTTCCACTTCATCCTGGAAGAATGCACCATCAATCATAGTGGCAGTAGTACCCGGGTTGTAAATCGCAATCAGGTTCAATGCCTGCACCACGTCTGGACAGTTATGGCAGCTTAACGATACGAACACATCGAAATCCGATTGGATACCCAAGTCTTTAATAGAAGCCAGCACTTCATCAGACACTTTTGGTGCATAGCCCGAAGTTTGTAACAATGCCAGAATCAAAGAAGTAAACTCATGGCCCATTGGTAAACCTGCGAAGAATACACGCGGTTGCTCACCGGCTTTGGCTACACCAAAGCTTGGTGCACGTTTGTTGTTGCCATCAAAGCGTGCAGTCACCTGATCAGACAGGGCGGCAATTTCAGTTACCAGTTCTTTGATTTTGTCTGATTTGTCAGAGCTATCTAAAGTGGCCACTAATTCGATTGGACCTTCAAGGCGTTCTAACAAGGCTTTTAATTGGGCTGTAGTATTTTGATCTAACATTGCTAACGTCTCCAGAGGAGTAAAATGTATTTGATAAAGACATGATAGGAGAAAATATTTAATTGGTGAAACGGTTTGTTTTTATCAAAACAATCGGTTTTTTAAATCAAATAATAAAAATCATGTATTTATGCGGAAGTTGCACATAAAAATGTATGGCTTTATCTTCTAAGATGTGGCTTGTCACTGGAATTTTCAAGAATTGACAATAAGAAAATCAAAGATTTGCTATTTGTGACTAAAACTAGGCATTATCCTGAGCAATGGCATTTAAAATTACAAAGGTGAGTATCAAGATGAGTTTAAGCCGAGGCATTTATCAGCATTATAAAGGGCAGTTGTATCAGGTGTTGCATGTGGCCACGCACAGTGAAACCGAGGAAAAGCTGGTGGTCTACCAGTGTTTATATGGTGATTATTCCATTTGGGTTCGACCACTGAGCATGTTTACCGAATCGATCAGTCTGGAAGATGATCGTGAATTACCGCGTTTTAAACTGGTTCAGGAAATGATGTGAGAGGTGAAATTGCTGCACCTCAATTCAAGGTCGCAACGAGACCTTGTTAAAGTGTAAATCGTACTCCAGATATTTTTGCACAAAAGCAGCTTTATCATGACTGCGTAGCAGATTGTTATAGATAAATTCTGGCACAGGATGATAAAGCTCTGCCAACCCATTGTTATAAAATATTTTTAAGTAGCGTGTTGAAGTATTGTATTTGCAGAAGGTTACAGTCAGGACAGTTTCCATTAGCCATTCCTCCTTTATTGTGTTTGGAATCGTTATAGTTTGACCATATGCCAAATGCAGAGCCGGATGTATTACTGATTTGTAAGAATTTTCAACTTTATCCGCGAAAGTCGAGTGTTGTGTGCCAACACTCCCGGTCAAAGCGCAGCGTATGGGGACAATCTGCACCACGGTTGCAGCAACACTAAACATTCACTGCAAAAAAACTACACTCAGAAAAATCAGAATCTTCTAAGCTTAGCGGCATCTCTGTAATAAAAACAATCGACTGAGCCATTCTCATGCAACTTTTTCAGTGCAGTTATTGTCAGCATCCGATTTATTTCGACAATACCCAGTGTACCGTGTGCCAGCATCATTTAGGTTTTGATGCGCAATATATGCATATGCTGGCGTTGCAACCGGGTCAGCGGGCAGGGGAATTTGTTGAAGCGGTCACGCAAAAGGCTTACCGTTTTTGCCAGAATCATCAGCATCAGGTCTGTAACTGGATTATTCCGTTTGACAGTCCGGAGCAGTTTTGTCCGGCCTGCCGTTTAAACCGGATTATCCCGGATTTAAACCAGCCGCAATATTACTGCCGCTGGCAAAAAATCGAGTTGGCCAAGCATCGCCTGGTCTATGCCTTGCTGCGCTGGAATTTGCCTTTACTGAGCAAGCTGGAAAGTCCTGAACGTGGGCTGGTGTTCGACTTTAAGGCCAATCCGAATGATGATCGTGCTCCCAAAGTCATGACCGGCCATGCCAGCGGGGTGATTACTTTAAATATTGCCGAAGCCGATGATGTCGAGCGGATGATGGCCAAGCAGAATATGGCCGAAGTGTACCGGACTTTGCTGGGGCATTTCCGGCATGAAATTGGCCATTATTATTGGGATGTTCTGGTGGCCAACAGTGATTATCTGGCACGCTTTCGGCAACTTTTTGGGGATGAGCGCGCCTGTTATCAGCAGGCGGTGAAGGACTATTATCAGCACGGCGCACCAAGCAACTGGATGGATGCCTATATTAGTGCCTATGCCACCATGCATCCGTGGGAAGACTGGGCGGAAAGCTGGGCGCATTATTTACATATTGTTGATGTGCTGGAAACGGCAACTTCTTTTGGCATGAGTATTCATCCGCAAATTGTGCATGAAGAGCAGCATTTTATGTACTTCAAGCAACGTGAAAATCCGTATTTTTTGACCGACTTTAACGAGATTTTTCAGGCCTGGTTGCCAGTGGCTTTTGCCATGAATAGTGTGAATCGGAGTATGGGGCAGGAAGATTTTTATCCCTTTGTGATTAGTCCGAAGGTGATGGAAAAATTACAACTGATTCATCAGGTGATCCATGGTTTGCCGCCAGTTTCGGACAATCCAATTCCTGTAGATGGTTAATGCTTGATCCATCATCAAACCCTCATCTATCATAAAATCATCCCACCTTATAAACGGCGGCATTGTCCTGTTTTATCGCCCTGTACCGTGTTACGTCCACCCACCGGTGGTGTCGCGTTATTTTCACATTCCAGATTGCCATCGACCTGATTACGGCTAATATTCAGCGTACCCCGATTGTTTTTGAGCTGGATATTGCCATTTACACGGTTATTGTGCAGCTGGGTCAGCTTGCCGCGTTCCAGTTGAATATTGCCTTCAATGCGGTTATTGGTCGCCACCAGCTGTGCAAAACGGCCTTTGGATTCCAGATTGCCATCAATATGGCTGTTTCGGAGAATGGCTTTGGCACCATCGGCCAGCATGACATTGCCATCGACCTGCACATTAATTAAGGTGCATTGCTTGCCAACGAAAATATTGTCGGAAATCGAACGATCTTTTAAGCTGCCGCTACACTGCACATCAGCCCAGGCCGGCAGGGACAGGGTGGTAAATAAGGCTGCAATTAATAGGGTTTTCATCGGTCTATCCATAGCGCATTTTTCAGTAGCTTAATCAACGCAGATGAAAATAAAAAGAATCTACAGCAGCTAAAATTGAGTAAAAATGTAAGCGCATCAATAAAAAAACCACGCGATCAAGCGTGGTTTTTTTCAATCAGTTTAATCTAATACAGATTAGATTTTACCAACTAGGTCGATTGAAGGAGCAAGTGTTGCGTCGCCTTCTTTCCATTTTGCTGGGCAAACTTCACCTGGGTGAGCGTGAACGTATTGAGCAGCTTTTACTTTGCGAAGAAGTTCTTGCGCGTCACGGCCGATACCACCCGCGTTGATTTCGATGATCTGGATTTTGCCTTCTGGATCGATGACGAAAGTACCACGATCAGCAAGACCGTCAGCTTCAATTAATACTTCGAAGTTTTTAGACAGTGTCCAAGTTGGGTCGCCAACCATTACGTATTGGATTTTTTTGATTTCTTCTGAAGAATCGTGCCAAGCTTTGTGCGTGAAGTGAGTGTCAGTAGAAACTGCATAGATTTCAACGCCTAATTTTTGGAATTCAGCGTAGTTGTCAGCAAGGTCACCAAGCTCAGTTGGGCAAACGAAAGTGAAGTCAGCTGGGTAGAAGAATACAACTGACCATTTGCCTTTAAGATCAGCTTCAGTTACTTCAACGAATTGACCGTTGTGGTAGGCATTTGCTTTAAATGGTTTAACTTCAGTATTAATTAAGCTCATCATTGTCTCCATGATTGAGGTTTGTTTTGAATTTCAATTAGATTATAGAAATTTGCTTTATTGCTGAAATGGTATTTTTACATTACCACCATCGGAAAAACCGAATTGATGATTGTTTAAGCCATATTCAGGCGGTGTGTATTATTATGTAGCCGAAAAATATGATGACCACATGACAATTAAAAAGTACACCTTTTTCATTCCTCATCAAACATGATGTCAAGCTCGGTAAAATTCAAGGGTAAAGCAAAAATATTTTTTATTTTTAGGCAGACTGCTTGGAAATGTTCGTCATCGTCACAATCTAGAAGCCACCGTACTCAGTTTGCGGACAGCGGATTCGCTGCAAAAGCAGACAGGCTGGAGGGTCTGTTCGTTCATTTCATGGGCGGATTCTTCCGCTGGCTGTCATTACAGCGTAAAATAGCCGATTGATATTTTTTTATTTAAATTAGGAATCTTGTTCTGTGCAGAGTCATTTAAATGTAGATCAACTCGTTATGGCGCGTGACCGTCATCGTTTAAATCGACTGCGTAAAGGAAAAGATGCAAATGAAAAACAATATTCTGAGCTATTTGAAAAATCCAATCTGAAAGTTCGGGAACGCCTGGGCCGTATTCCAAACATCAAACTGAATCAGGATTTGCCGGTCACCCAATACGCCGACAAGCTGGTTGAGGCAATTCAAAAACATCAGGTGATTATTGTGGCGGGGGAAACCGGTTCGGGGAAAACTACCCAGTTGCCGCAAATTGCCATGCTGGCCGGGCGCGGTTTAACCGGTCTGATTGGTCATACCCAGCCGCGTCGTCTGGCCGCGCGCAGTGTCTCGCAGCGGATTGCCGAAGAAGTCGGTGAAAAACTTGGTGAATCCATTTCCTTTAAAGTCCGTTTTAATGAACAGGGCTCGCAGGATTCGCTTGTCCGCTTAATGACCGATGGTATTTTATTGGCAGAGCTGGCCAATGACCGTTATTTAAGCAAATACGACACCATTATTATTGATGAAGCGCATGAACGTTCCCTGAATATTGACTTCATCATGGGTTATTTAAAGCAGCTGTTGCCACGGCGTAAAGATCTCAAAGTCATCATTACCTCAGCGACTTTGGACGTAAACCGTTTCAGCAATTACTTTAATGGCGCGCCGATTTTTGAAGTCGAAGGGCGCAGCTATCCGGTTGAGGTACGTTACCGTCCCATTTCCGAACTGAGCATTGGCGGCAGTGATGATGATGAGTTTGATGACTTTGAAGAAAACCTGCCGCGTGCAGTGGTGCAGGCGGTGGAAGAATGCTTTGCCGATGCACAGGAAAAAGGTCATCCTGAACATGCCGATATTCTGGTGTTTGCCAGCACCGAGCAGGAAATTCGTGAATTACAGGAAACCTTGATCAAGCATGGCCCGCGCCATACGGAAGTGTTGCCGCTATATGCACGTCTGGCCCTGGCCGAGCAGCAGAAAATCTTTAATCCATCGGGCGGTGGCCGACGGATTATTATTGCTACCAACGTCGCGGAAACGGCGTTAACTGTACCGAATATCCGCTATGTGATTGACAGTGGTTTTGCCCGGATTTCACGTTATAACTATCGTTCACGTGTACAGCGTCTGCCAATTGAAGCAGTTTCGCAAGCCGCAGCCAACCAGCGTAAAGGCCGTTGTGGCCGTATTGCACCGGGTGTCTGTATCCGTCTGTATTCGGAAGAAGATTTCTTAAGCCGTCCGGAATTTACCGAACCGGAAATTAAACGCACCAACTTAGCTTCGGTGATTTTGCAGATGCAAAGTCTGGGCCTCGGTTCGCTGGAAGATTTTGATTTTATCGAGCCCCCAGATCATCGACTGGTCAATGATGGTCGCAAGCTTTTGATTGAGCTTGGCGCAATGACGGAGAAGAAAGCGAATCCGTCTAAAGCGACTGACGAAAATAATAATCTCCCTCTGTCTAAAAGAGGGGTTGGGGGAGATTCCTTAACCAAAATTGGCCAGCAAATGGCAAAAATGCCGATTGATCCACGTCTGGCACGAATGATTCTGGGCGGGGCACATTTTGGTGCCTTAAATGAAATTCTGGTAATTGTGGCGGCACTGGCGGTGCAGGACCCACGGGAACGCCCGGCCGACAAACAGATGCAGGCCGATCAAAAACATGCCTTGTTCCGTGAAGCCGATTCCGATTTCCTGTTTTATCTCAAACTCTGGGATGCCTTGCTGGCCAATCGTGACTTGAGTGAAAACAAGCGCCGCAGTTTTGCCCGTAATCATTTCCTGAGCTGGTTGCGTTTACGTGAATGGAAGAAAACCCATGAGCAGCTGGTCGATCTGGCACAGGGTTTAAAACTGTCTTTCAATGAAAAGAAAGCCAGTTATGAAAATCTGCACCGGGCTTTATTAACCGGACTGTTATCGTTTATTGCCAATAAAACCGATGAACGTAATGTGTTTATGGCGGTGCGTCAGCAAAAAGCGCGGGTTTTCCCAGCCTCAACCTTGCATAAGACCAATACCCCGTGGGTGATGGCCTTTGAGATGGTGGAAACCTCACAGGTGTATTTGCGAACCCTGGCCAAAATTGAGCCGGAGTGGATTCTGCTGGCGGCGCGTGATCTGTTAAAACATCATTATTTTGAGCCGCACTGGTCGAAAAAAGCCGGGGTGGTCAATGCTTATGATCAGATTTCACTGTTTGGTTTAATCATCGAACCGAAACGTCAGGTGAATTATGAAAAGGTCGATCAGCCGGCGGCGCATGAGATTTTCCTGCGCGATGCCTTGACTACCGGTAACCTGGGAATTATGCCGCCGTTCTTAAAGCATAATTTACTCAAACTGGAAGAAGTGGAGCGGGTCGAAGACAAGCTGCGCCGCCGCGATCTGGTGGTAGATGAAGAAACCATCTATCAGTTCTATGCCGCAAAAGTGCCGACAGATGTGGCCAGCCGCCGTTCTTTTGAAGACTGGCGCGCGACAGTCGAGCCGAAAGAGCCACGTTATTTATTTGTTGATGATGATGCCTTGTGGCTGAATGATCGCCCGACCACGCAGCAATTCCCGGATTATCTGCGTAATGGCGAATTGCGTCTGGCGGCCAGCTACCGTTTTGATCCGAGCCATGATGAAGATGGTGCGACGGTAAAAATTCCGGTTCAGGCCCTGCCACAGGTCGATGAAAATATCTGGTCATGGGGGATTCCGGGCTGGCGTGAAGAGCTGATTGAAGCGCTACTGAAAGCCTTGCCGAAAGATAAACGCCGTAACCTGGTGCCAATTCCGGATACCGCGCGCAAACTGAGTGCACGAATTGATGCGACACATCTGCGTGAGCATATTTTCAGCTTCCTAGCTTTTCAGCTGCGCGGCGATCAGATCACTGAAAAAGACTTTAGCTTTGAACGGATCGATCAGTATCTGCTGCCGTTTATTAAAGTGATTGATGAAAAAGGCCGAGTCATCGAACAGGGCCGTGACCTGAGCGAGCTGAAAGCCCGCTGCCGTACCGAAACCCATAGTCCGGTGAAGCAGCTGAAAGGTGAATTTAAAACCTTCCCGGACAACTTTGTGTTTGAAGCCTCGCAAAAAGTCACTGGCGTGGTGGTCAAGCAGTATCAGGCGCTGGTACCGACCAAAGACTTTGCTGCGCTGGAACAGAAAGATGAATCGGGTGTGGTGATTCAAACCTTTAATGATCAGGCAGAGGCAATTAAACAGCATCGGGCCGGGGTGATTCGCCTGATTCATATGCAGCTGGGCGATTTAATCCGCCAGCTGAAAAAACAGATTTCTAAACCGCTGGCGCTGGCTTATTCTCCGTTGGGCGATAAAGCACAGCTGGAACAGATGCTGGTCTATGCCACCTTGCAGATGTCAATTGATGACTTGCCAGTCAACGCTGAACAGTTCCAAACGCTGCTACTTGAGGTAAAAAAATCATTCCTCAGTCATGGACAGAAAGCGCTGTTCAGCTTTAATGAGATTTATATTCAATGGCAGGATATCCGCCGTAAACTGCTGATGCTGGATGAGTCGGTCTTTGCCAAAAATATGGATGATATTGAAGATCAGCTGGACCTCATGAACCTGGCCGATTTCGTGTATAACAAGCCAGCAGACGTCTGGAGCGAATATCCACGTTATCTGAAAGCGCTGGTGCTGCGTTTGGAACGTTTGCCGAATAACCTGCAACGTGATGATGCCGCCATTGTGCAGATTGACCCGTGGATGGACAAACTGTTCAAGTTTAAAAATGACAGCCGCTTGAAAGAATTGTACTTTATGGTGGAAGAATTGCGCATCTCGTTATTCTCGCAGCCAATGAAGACCAAGATGCCAATTTCGCCAAACCGGCTACAAAAAGTATGGGAAAAGCTGGGAATCGGTTAAGATAGAGAGAATTTCAAAAAGGAGTTTTACATGGGCATTCGCATTACCGGTACGGGCTTATTCCATCCTGAAGATGTCATTACCAATGAAGAGTTAGTTGAAAGTTTAAATGCTTATGTGGAACAGTATAACTCGGCCAATGCTGACAAAATTGCAGCGGGCGAGTTAGAAGCACGCCGTGGCTCAAGTGCAGAATTTATTGAAAAAGCCTCTGGCGTGAAACGTCGCTACGTGTCAGAGAAAACCGGTCTGCTTGATCCAAACCGTTTACGTCCACATTTAAAAGAACGCGCTGATGATGAAATCTCGCTTCAGGCCGAGTGGGGCGTAATTGCAGCCAAACAGGCAATGGAAAATGCCGGTGTCACGGCTGAAGACATTGATGTGGTGATTCTGGCCTGCTCGAATATGCAGCGTGCCTATCCGGCGGTGGCCATTGAAATTCAGACTGCACTCGGGATTCAGGGCTATGCCTATGACATGAACGTGGCCTGTTCAGCAGCAACCTTTGGTTTAAAACAGGCGTATGATGCCATTAAAAGCGGTGCGCGCCGTGTCTTGCTGGTGAATGTCGAAATTACATCGGCACACAATGATTTCCGTTCGCGTGACAGCCACTTTATTTTTGGCGATGTTGCCACTGCGTCAATTATTGAAGACACCGACAGCAAAACCGGTTTTGAAATTGTGGACACTCAGTTATTTACCCAGTTCTCGAACAACATCCGTAACAACTTCGGTTTCCTGAATCTGTCTGAAAATGCCGATATTGATGACAAGCGTTTCCGTCAGGACGGCCGTAAAGTCTTTAAAGAAGTGTGTCCACTGGTTGCGAAAATGATTACCGCGCAGCTGGAGAAAAATGCGATTGCACCAGCCGATGTAAAACGTTTCTGGTTGCATCAGGCCAATGCCAGCATGAACGAACTGATTCTGAAACTGGTGGTTGGTAAAGCGGCTGCGGAAGCAGATCCGGCGTTGGTGCCAATTATTCTTGATGAGTTTGCCAATACTTCATCTGCCGGGGTCATCATTGCCTTGCATCGTACTGCGCATGAAGTGAATGATGGCGAATATGGCGTGTTATGTTCATTTGGTGCCGGCTACTCGGTGGGCTGTATCCTGGTACAAAAACACGTGGTTTAAGGGGCAGAGATTGCAGGTCCAGCATGATGCAAAATGGATCAAGACGCTGAGCGCCTTATCTAAACGCTATTTCACGCCGACCTTTTTAGGCAGTGAATATATTGATGCATCCCGACCTGCCATGTATGTGGGCAATCATTCCCTTTACGGGATTTTTGATGCCCCCGTTATTATTGATTATCTGTTCAATGAACATCAGGTGGCTGTGGTTAGTATTGCCGACCACAGCCATTTTTATTTGCCAATCTGGCGCGATATTGTCAAAAAGTTCGGCGCAGTCGATGGCCAGCGTGAATATGTGCGTGCCTTGATGCAGCAGGGCTATTCGATTCTGGTCTTTCCGGGTGGCGGACGTGAAGTGCTGAAACATCCGGGTGAGCAGTATCAATTGATCTGGAAACAGCGCTACGGCTTTTTACAGTTGGCACAGGAATTTCAGTACGACATTATTCCTTTTGCTGCCTTTGGCCCTGATGATATTTTCGAGTTTGGTTTTGATGCCAGAACCGTGGTGCAGCATCGTCTGTTTCAGAAACTGCTCAAAGTCCCTCAACTGGATAAATTATTACGTCATGGCGATGTGATTCCATCATTACCGAAACACCTGATTCCCAAGCGGGTACCTTTTTATTTTCAGTTTTTGCCACCGGTAGAGGTCGGGCAGAGATTAGGTTCTGAAGATTTGACCACGCTGCGAGAGGAAATCGCTCAGCAAATTTACCAGAGCTTAGCGCAGCTAAAAGCCCGTTCAACTGGGCACTCATCCTCATAATAGCCGGGTTGTGCCTGAGTTTAAGCCCGCATAAGTGATTTTTGATAAAAATAACGAGAAAACTTTATGAAAAATAATGCTTAGGTTAAGATGAACCATCCTTTTATTTGAAGTCTTTTGAACAGCTATGCAACCATTTGTTCTCTATAACTCAGAGCAGCGCAAAAAAGTAGAATTCGTGCCACGCGTCGATGGACAGATCGACATGTATGTCTGCGGTATGACCGTGTATGACTACTGTCATATTGGTCACGCGCGTGTCATGGTTGCATTTGACTACATCATCCGTTTCTTGCGGAGTCAGGGCTGGAAAGTCAAATATGTGCGTAATATTACCGATATTGACGACAAAATTATCAAACGTGCCAATGAAAATGGTGAAAGTATTACTGCTTTAACCGACCGCTTTATTCAGGCCATGAATGAAGATGCAGAAAACCTCGGTTGTCTGGCTCCGGATGAAGCACCACGTGCCACTGACTATATCGACCAGATGCAAAACATGATTGGTAATCTGGTTGAGAAGGGCGCGGCGTATCCAGCTTCAAATGGTGATGTTTATTTCCAGGTTGAAAAGTTTGCAAAATATGGCCGTTTATCCGGTCGTAAACTGGAAGATATGCAGGCTGGTGCTTCAGAGCGTGTCGATGTCGAAGTAGAGAAAAAACATCCGTTTGACTTTGTGCTCTGGAAACATGCCAAAGAAAATGAACCGGCCTGGCCATCACCGTGGGGCAAAGGTCGTCCGGGCTGGCATATTGAATGTTCGGCGATGTCGACCTGCTGCCTAGGCAATCATTTTGATATTCATGGCGGTGGTTCAGATTTAATGTTCCCGCACCATGAAAATGAAATTGCCCAGTCTGAAGCCTCTACCGGTGAGCAGTATGTTAATTACTGGATGCATGTGGGTTTTATTAATGTCGATGGCGAGAAAATGTCAAAATCGCTCGGCAACTTCTTTACCATTCGGGATGTGATGGAGAAATTCCATCCGGAAGTGATCCGTTATTTCATCGTGTCTTCACACTATCGTAGCCCGGTGAACTTCTCGGATGTAGCACTAAAAGAAGCCAAGACGGCGCTGTCTCGCTTCTATCATTCATTTAAAGCCTATCAGGCCGTGTATGGCGATAAGTTGGGGGAAACGCTAGATGGCACGTTGGTCGAACGCTTTAATACCGCAATGCGGGATGATTTTAATACCGCGGAAGCGATTGCAGTGCTGTTTGAAGTCAATAAAGAACTGAACCGCGCGGTGAAAGAAGAAAATGCCGAACAGGCAGCAATCTTCTATGCTACCTTGCGTCATCTGACCAATATTCTTGGTTTGGTACAGCACAATGTCGATGAATTCCTGAAGTCAGACATTGGCCAGGATGCACTTGGTTTATCTGAAGAACAGATTGAAGATCTGATTCAACAGCGTAAAGATGCCAAAAAAGACAAAAACTTTGCCCGTGCCGATGAAATCCGTCAGTCTTTGCTCGATCAGGGCGTAGTGCTGGAAGATACCCGTCAAGGTACCGTTTGGCGTCGTGCTGATTAAATCGCCACTTGGAAGCATAAAGAGTTGACAGTTGTATGAAACTCTCTATAATGCACTTCCATATTGCGGGAATAGCTCAGTTGGTAGAGCACAACCTTGCCAAGGTTGGGGTCGCGAGTTCGAGTCTCGTTTCCCGCTCCAAAATTCAAAAAGCCTGAATCATCTGATTCAGGCTTTTTTTATGCGTTTTTATCTAGATATGAAATATTATCCATTATCTTTACTAAAAATCGCCTTAACTGCTTGAACTAAAAAAATGAGATTGATGTTCACCATCTTCCTGTGCTGTGGTTTATCAGCAACAGGCGGAATCATGAAGAAATCGTGTGAAATCTTATACATTTAAAAACGTGACATTTGCATAGATATGCTAAAATTGCGAAAATTAATTTCTGCTTGGATGAAGACCGTTCAGCCCTGAACGAAGGTTAAAAATTTGAATTCTGAAAACATGTCAAACCCGATTGATTTTCAAGGTGTGGCGCTCAGTACCTTGCGTATAGAAGAACAAGCTTTGCAAACACTGGCCACACAAATTGATGAGCGCTTTAGCCGCGCCTGCGAAATTATTTTGCAATGTAAAGGCCGTGTGGTGATCACCGGTATGGGGAAATCCGGGCATATTGGCCGTAAAATGGCGGCGACTTTTGCCTCGACCGGTACACCTTCATTCTTTATGCATCCGGGCGAAGCAGGACATGGCGATTTAGGCATGCTGGTACGGGGTGATGTGCTGATTGCCATCTCCAATTCTGGCAAAAGTGATGAAATCATGATGCTGATGCCGCTGATCAAACATCTGCAAGTGCCGTTAATTACCATCAGCGGAGATGACAGCGGCCCAATGCCACAAAATGCCGATGTGGCTTTAACTTTAGGGAACATTCAGGAAGCCTGCCCACTGGGTCTGGCACCGACCTCGAGCACCACCGCAACATTGGCCTTAGGGGATGCACTGGCTGTGGCCTTACTTGATGCGCGTGGGTTTACCGCAGATGATTTCGCCCGTTCCCATCCTGCGGGTGCTTTGGGTAAACGCTTGCTGTTGCATGTCAAACACTTAATGCATACCGGCGCCGAGCTGCCAAAAGTCGCGCCAGAAACCCCAATGAACAAAGTGCTGTATGAAATTTCCGACAAGCGTTTGGGGCTGACCACGGTGGTGGATGAACAGGACACCTTATTGGGAATTTTCACTGATGGTGATTTGCGCCGTTTAATCGACAAACAGCAGGGCTTTGATATTCATCTGCCGGTGGCTGAAGTCATGATCAAGCAGCCTGCGACCATTTCTCAGGAAGCCCGTGCGGTTGAAGCACTGGCACAGTTACGCGATAAAAAAATTAATCAATTTGTAGTGGTCAATGATGCACATCAGGTGATTGGTGTGATCAGTATGCATGACCTGATTCAGGCCGGGGTAAATTAAAAAATGGCATCGTATATTTTATTGGAACAGGCACGTCACGTTGAGGCTTTGGTTTTAGATGTCGATGGTATTTTAAGTGATGGCTTCGTTACCTTAACCAATAGCGGTGATGAAATTAAAAACTTTGATATTCGTGATGGTCTGGGCATGAAACTGGTGCAGCAGGCCGGGGTGAAAGTCATCATCATTACCGGGCGTACCAGCCATATTGTTGAAAAACGTATGAATGCCTTGGGTGTGGACCTGATTTATCAGGGCCGTGAAGATAAAGGCGTGGCTTTACGTGAAGCCTGTGCCCAGCTGAATCTGGCACCAGAAGACTGCTTATATATGGGCGATGACTGGCCGGATTTGTCTGCCTTTGCCATTGCCGGGATGAAAGTGACGGTGCCGAATGGTCATGTTGAAGTGCGTCGTCGTGCTGATCTGGTGACTCAGGCGCAGGGTGGCCGCGGTGCGGTACGTGAAATCTGCGACATGATCCTGATGTCAAAAGGCGTATACGAACAGTTACTTGAAAAGTATACCGCGATCCCTCATTAATAAGATATTCCTCTGATTGAGTTGAGTTAAAACCCCACTTATGGACACCCGAGTTTTATATATTACTGCGATTGCAATTGCAGCTGTAAGTGGTGGTTATTACTATTACAGCGGTAAAGGCAATAAACTGGATACCGAGGGTTCCAGAAGTATGACCTATACGGCGGAGCAGATTAACCTGACTCAAACTGATGAACAGGGGAATTTATATGTTCGCGCTCAGGTTGACCGTTTAGAGCAGGATATGCAAAAGCAGACCTCTCAATTACAGAACCTGAATGCGTCGATGTATAAAGAAGGGAAAGTTGATGCCACTTTTTATGCCAAGCAGGCGCATGGCTATAATGACAATGAAAAAGTGGTGTTATCTGACCAGGTGCGTGCCACCAAAATCTTAGCGCAAGGTCAATTAGAACTGCAGACGACAGAATTGACGGGCTATCCGGACAGTCGGGAAATTGAAACCGATAAACAGGTGATGGTGCAGTCTCCACAAGCTGAATTTGTAAGCCAAGGACTGAAAGCCAATTTGAATGATGGTCAATACGAATTTTTTAATATTCGAGGAACATATGAACGTTAATCCGAAGCTTGCAACACCTCGTACTTTCCTGAAGAAAGCCGCGCTTGTAGGTTTGGCAGTATTGTCCTCAGCTACAGCCTGGGCCTTGCCTTCAGACCGGAACCAGCCAATTACCCTGGTGGCTGACCGTGCGACATTTAATGAGCGTACCGGTATTACCACCTATACCGGTAATGTGATTATCGAGCAGGGCACAATGCGCTTGCAGGCCAATTCAATTGTGGCCAATCTGAACAGTAAAAAAGAAATCAGCACCATTACCGCCAATGGTAGTCCGGCACAGTTCCAGCAAAAGACTGACCCGAATAAAGGTCTGGCCAAAGGTCAGGCGCAGAAAATTGTCTACAATGCGGAAACCGGTATTATTACTTTGTCGGGCGGGGCATTTTTACAGCAGGATGGGGCCAGTATTCGCGGCAATACCTTGCGTTATAGTATGAACAAAGGCGATATTGAAGCCATTGGTACGCCAAACAACACCGGATCATCTTCAGGTCGCGTACAGATTGTGATTCCACCATCCAGTTCAAAATCATTTCCGGGAGCACGCGATTAATGGATCAGGTCGTACAGCCACAAACTCTGACAATCAAACACCTGGCCAAAAACTACAGTAAGCGCTGGGTGGTGAAAGATGTTTCTTTCTGTATGCAAAGTGGCCAGATTGTTGGACTGCTTGGCCCAAATGGTGCTGGTAAAACCACCAGCTTCTATATGGTGGTTGGCTTGGTACGTATGGACAAGGGGGAAATTCATCTGGATGAACTGGATTTATCTGACCTGGCCATGCATGAACGTGCGCGCAAAGGCATTGGTTACCTGCCACAAGAGGCGTCAATTTTCAGAAAACTGACCATTGCTGAAAATATCATGTCGATTCTGGAAACCCGTAAAGACTTAAACAAGCAGCAGCGTCAGCAACGTTTAACCGAACTGCTGGCTGATTTTAAAATTACCCATATTAAAGATTCACTGGGCATGAGTGTCTCCGGTGGTGAGCGACGTCGTGCAGAAATCGCCCGTGCTCTGGCTGCCGATCCGAAATTTATGTTGCTGGATGAACCTTTTGCCGGGGTAGACCCGATTTCTGTCGGGGATATTAAAGATATTATTAGCACCCTTAAAGATCGCGGAATTGGTGTATTAATTACCGATCATAACGTGCGCGAAACATTGGCAATTTGTGAGCGTGCTTATATTGTCAGTGAAGGTGCAGTGATTGCCGAAGGAACCCCACAGGAAATTCTGGAAAATGAAACTGTGAAACAGGTCTACTTGGGCGAAGATTTTAAGGTGTAGTTGGTGAAAAACACATATAATTGTTATTTGTTGTATGTGTTTTATCCTGAAAGCGTTTTATAATTAACAAAAGTATAAAAAACTAGCTTAAAAACATTTACAATTTTAAAAATATTTCAAAATATTAGTTTGAATGACGACAATGATGGGTTGCAAGAGCTTAACAGTTCATAAAAATAAATTATTCAGGCAGACGCTACTGTGGCAGGCTTTATTGCTGAGTGGACTGCTGAGCCAGTCGCTTTATGCTGAAACGACGACTTCAGAACGGCAAACACTTCAACAGAGCGTGGCACGTTTATTTACCCCGCAATCTGACCAGAATTTTACTCGTGTCCGTATTAGTGAACTGAGCCAGTTTCAGCTCGATACACAAAATATTCAGGAAATGCCCCGGGCAGTACCAGCATCATCTGTTTCAGAAACAGCGGCATCAGCCCGATCCTCTGTGCAACAGCCTTTAAGTTTTAATGACACCATTCGGACCGCTGTTCAGCGTCATCCTGAAATTTCCCAGGCCATTTCCACTTTGGCAGCCCAGAATGCCAGTATTGATGTGGCGAAGTCCGGTTATTATCCGCAATTATCTGGTGGTATTTCCACAGCAGACCTGACCAAAGGCGAGCGCGGCCGTCAGCTGCTGAGCCTGAATGCCACGCAAATGCTTTATGATTTTGGCAAGGTCAAAAGCAGTGTCAACTTGGAACAGGCCCGTTTGGCCGCAGAGCAGGCCAATGTGCTGGTCAGTATTGATGATATTGCTTACCAGACTGCCAATGCCATGATTAATATCAAACGCTATCAGGAAATTACCCGTATTGCTGAAGAGCAGATTCAGGGGATTGCCCGCATTGCGGAAATCACCAATTTACGTGCCGAGGCCGGAATTAGTACCCAGGCCGACCCGATTCAGGCCCGTTCCAATCTGGAAGCTGCGGAAGCCAATTTAATTGTGCAGCAAACCCAGCTGCGCCAATTTCAGCAAAAGCTGCGCACCTTGGTCGGGTTTGAGGTTCATCAGCGTAACTGGCAGATTCCAGAGCGGCTGGTGAAAGAGGCGCAATTATATTCAGAGCCGGTTTTTCAGCAGATTCCCGGACTAATCGCTGCTCAGGCTGAAGTTGAAGTGGCCAAATTACGCAAGCAGCAATCACGTTTAAGTGCTTATCCCACTTTAAATGTGAAAGGTTCTATAAGTCAGGCCATCAATGGTCGTAATCCGAATAACAATGAAGATGATGGCCTCTATAATTCGATCATGCTGGAAGCCAATAGCAACTTTTATCAGGGCGGCGCAATTGCGTCACAAACCCGGGCGGCCAGTTATGCAGAAGAAGCGGCCAAGGCACGGGTCAATAGTGTGTATCTAGAGGTGCTGGATGAAACCCGCATGCTGCGTGAAGAAATCCAGAACAAGCAGCGCCAGATGAATATTCTGGTCAAGCGTCAGGCCACCACCATCCAGACCAAAGAGCTGTATCAGGAACAATATAAATTAGGCACGCGCTCAGCTGTCGATTTACTGAATGCCGAACAGGCAATTCATAGTGCCGCCCAGGAAATTGAAAATACGCGTTTTGATATTTATGCCGCCATTGCGCGCTATATCTCCATTACCGGACGGACACGCGATATTTATGATTTAAACCATATATCCATTCAGGGGTTTGAAGTTCAGCCATGAGTACTAAAATAAATTATCAACCATGGCTTCAAGCAGTTCTGAGCATTGCCAAGCATTACCGGATTGAACCATCCGCAGAACGTATCCGCTTGCAGCTGGACTGGAATCCGAACCAGAACATTGATGATATTTTAAATCTGATCGCCCGTCAGGTGGGCCTAAGTCTGCGCAAAACCGACTTTAGCGCCGAAGTGATCAATCCCTGGCGTTTGCCGGTACTGGTTGAATTCCAGGATGGTCAGGTGGGCGTAATTGACAAGGTCGATGCTGAGGGTAACCTGAGTATTCAGTTCAGTGGTGATCAGGGTTTGTCACAAATGCTGGCCAGCGACACCTTGGCTGAGCATGTGCGGCATGTCTATATCCTGCGCCCGGAAAAATCGGTGCCCGATGCGCGGGTAGATGAATATGTCAAACCTTATGAAGATAACTGGTTCTGGTCAATTGTGCTGCGGGACTGGAAACGTTATATCGATGTAATGTTTGCCTCCCTGATGGCCAATATTCTGGCGCTGGCCACCATCCTGTTTTCGATGAATGTCTATGACCGGGTAATTCCGGCACAATCGGTTCCCACTTTGTGGGTGTTGGCAGGTGGGGTGCTGATTGCGGCCATTTTCGAGTTTAGTTTAAGGGTCGCACGGATTTACCTCTCCGATATTATCGGCAAGCGCGCTGATCTGCGTATTTCAGATCGGGTCTATGGGCATGCGCTACGGATTAAAAACAGTGAACGCTCTAAATCGACCGGGACCTTTATTTCACAAATTCGTGAACTGGAAGGGGTGCGTGAACTGGTGACGTCGACCACCATTTCTGCAATCGCTGATTTGCCTTTCTTCCTGCTGTTCCTGGGCGTGTTCTGGGTGATTGGCGGGAACCTGTTCTGGGTGATGCTGATTGTGGTACCGCTCATGATTATTCCCGGCATTCTGGCGCAAAAGCCTCTGGCTAAACTGGCTAATGAGGGGATGCGTGAAGGGGCAATCCGCAATGCCATGCTGGTGGAATCGGTACAGGGCATTGAAGACATCAAGTTATTACGCGCCGAAGCCCGCTTCCAGAACCAGTGGAATCATATGAATGAAGTCTCCGCCGATATTGCCATGCGTCAGCGTAAAATTGTTGGGGTGATGACGGCCTGGACCCAGAAAATTCAGGGGCTGACCTTTGCAATTGTGGTGCTGGTCGGCTGTTTTGCCGTGATGGATGGAGAAATGACCACGGGTGCTCTGGTGGCCTGTTCAATTTTATCTTCACGGATGCTGGCGCCCATTTCACAGATTGCCGGCGTGCTGGGCCGTTTACAACAGGCCAAAGTGGCGAAACAGGGACTGGATGAATTAATGAAAAAACCGGTTGATCAGCCGGAACATAGCCACTTAATTCATCGTCCGGTGTTAAATGGTCATTATGAATTAAGCGGGGTCAGCTTTAAATATGGCGAAGATGATCCTAAACCAACCTTGATGGTGCCCAAGCTCGAAATTAAAGCTGGTGAAAAAATTGCCATTCTGGGTCGTAATGGTGCCGGGAAATCTACCTTGTTGCAGCTTTTTTCCGGCATGCAAACCCCGAATCAGGGCAAAATTAAACTCGATGGCGTAGAACTGGGCCTGATTGATCCTGCTGATGTACGCCGTGATATGGGGCTATTGAATCAGAATGCACATCTGTTTTTTGGCACGGTACGGGAAAACCTGACTTTGGGTGCACCATTGGCCAATGATGACGATATTTTACAGGCACTTCGAATTACCGGCGCGTTGGCTTTTGTGCAGGAAAAGAAAGAAGGGCTGGACCATCTGATTCTGGAAGGTGGTGTGGGGTTCTCTGGCGGCCAGAAACAGGCCTTGCTGCTGGCACGTTTGCTGCTGCGTCAGCCGAATATTTTATTGCTGGATGAACCGACGGCTGCAATTGATGATGTCTCCGAGAAACAGCTGATTGATCATTTGAAAATGTGGCTTGGGCACCGGACTTTGGTGGTGGCCACCCATCGCCGTGCAGTGTTAGAGCTGGTGGACCGGATTATTGTGGTCAATGATGGAAAAATTGTGATGGACGGGCCACGAGATCAGATTCTTAATCAGTCTGCATCTCAACCACGTCAGATGGCAGGAGCGAAGTCATGAGTGAACAATTAAGCAAACGTTCAATGCAGGTGACCGAGCTGGAGCCACCTTTACCTAAAGCCAGTCTGTTTATCTGGATTATCTGTATTGGACTGGCAGTTTTGCTACTCTGGGCCTGGCTGTTCAAGCTGGAAGAAGTATCTACCGGCACTGGTAAAGTGGTGCCATCTTCGAAAGAGCAGGTGGTACAGTCCTTAGAAGGCGGGATTCTCACCACCTTGAATGTCCGCGAAGGGGAAATTGTTAACCGTGGGCAGGTGCTGGCCCAGCTGGACCCGACCCGGTTTGCTTCTAATGTGGGGGAATCGGAATCTTTGCTGGTATCTTCCTTGGCGACTTCGGCCCGGTTACGCGCTGAAGTAAATGGCACACCCCTGGTTTTTCCGGAAGAAGTGTTAAAAGAGCCCAAACTGGTACAGCAGGAAACCGCTTTATACAATTCGCGTCGGGCCAACTTAGAAGAATCGCTGGCCGGTTTACGGCAGGCTCTGGTGCTGGTCGAGCAGGAATTGCGTATGACTGAACCCTTGGTGGCCAAAGGTGCGGCCAGTGAAGTGGAAGTGTTGCGTCTGAAACGCGAGGCCAATGACCTGCGTAACCAGATGAATGATATTCGTAACCAGTATTATGTCAAAGCGCGTGAAGAGCTGTCCAAGTCCAGTACCGATGTACAGACCCAGCAACAGGTGGTACGTGGCAAGTCCGACACCTTGAACCGCACAGTCTTCAAGTCGCCGGTACGGGGTGTGGTCAAGGAAATTGATGTGATGACCATTGGCGGGGTCGTACCGCAAAATGGCAAGTTAATGACCATTGTGCCTTTAGATGAACAGCTGTTAATTGAAGCGCGGATCTCGCCGCGAGATATTGCATTTATTCGCCCAGACCAGGAAGCACTGGTCAAAATTACCGCCTATGATTATTCGATTTATGGCGGTTTAAAGGGTAAGGTCACGGTGATTTCACCGGATACCATCCGTGATGAAGTCAAGCAGGACCAGTTTTATTATCGGGTCTATATCCGGACTGATACCGATAAACTGACCAATAAATCTGGCCAGCAGTTCAGTATTACCCCCGGAATGGTGGCCACGGTTGATATTAAAACTGGTTCTAAAACCGTACTGGATTATCTGATTAAACCGTTTAACAAGGCCCAGGAAGCATTACGCGAGCGTTAATCGTCAACTCAACATAACCTCCCAGTTTGGGAGGTTTTTTATTGCCAAAATTTGCCTGAAAACACGTTATAATTTCAGAGATTATTGCATTTTAGCTGTGTTATGCCATTTACCATTGCCTCCCTTGTTCGCTTTGAAGAAGATATTAAAAAGAGCCGTTTTGAGGCCATTGCCGTACCGGTAGAAAACGAACAGGCGGTTAAAGATTTTCTGGAAGCCAACAAAGACCTGACCACTACCCATCAATGCTGGGCATGGAAAATTGGCCATCAGGTGCGTTTTAATGATGATGGTGAACCTTCTGGCACTGCCGGCCGACCTATTCTGGCTACCATTGAGGGCAATGAGCTGACCAATGTGCTGGTGCTGGTCAATCGCTGGTATGGCGGGATTAAACTTGGCACCGGTGGCCTAGTGCGTGCCTATGGCGGTTGTGCCGGGCAATGCCTGCTGCTGGCAGAAAAAATTGAACTGATTGAAAAGAAAAAAGTCGAGTTTCAGTGCCAGTTTAATGAATGGGCCATTTTTCAATATGAACTGAATAGCCAGAATATCGAGTTTCAGGAACAGTACGGGGCAGATGGCGTGCAGGTCAATGCCTTATTACAGGTGCATCAGATTGAGCCTTTGGCCTTAAAAATTCAGGACGTTACCCGCGGCCGGGAACAGCTCAAAGTCATGGAGGAGCCAGCAGATGACTGAACATGATCCTTTGCTGAAATATCGGGAACAGCATAAACATCGGCTGAATTATATGCCATGGCTGTACTGGTCGCTGAAACCGAAAAACCGGGTTTGGGCCGAAGCCTGGCAAAAAGACTATCAGGCCTATTTGATGGAGATGGAAACGGTAGAAATTGGCGAGAACTGCTTTATTTCACCGCTGGCACATATTTTTGCCGAACCGGGACGTAAAATTATTATTGGGGATAATACTTTTATTGCTGCAGATTGTACCTTGCATGGCCCGCTGGACATTGGCAGTGAAGTGGCAATTAATCATCATAGTATTCTAGATGGGGGCCGGGTCGGGATTAAGATTCACGATCAGGTGCGTATTGCGGCCTATTGCCATTTATATGCCTTTGATCATGGCATGGATTTGGCTCAGCCGATTTACCAGCAGCCGGTGCGTTCGCAGGGCATTGAAATTGAACGCGATGTCTGGCTGGGTGCTCATGTCGGCGTTAAGGATGGTATTAAAATTGGCGCCCATGCGGTTGTTGGCATGCACAGCATGGTCACCAAAGATATTGAAAGCCGGGCCATTGTCGCGGGGAATCCGGCACGTTTGATTCGTTATCGTGATTAATTTCAGACATAGTTCTCTATCTGCAAATGTCTGTGTTTTATTTACATTTTGTCATGTCATCCGCTGAGGACTTATGCTAAGTTTTAGATAACAATTAAAACGAAAGCCTGGCAGACAGGCAACAAGAGAGGCGACAATGAAACGAGTAATTGCCTGTATTGATTCTTCACCTTGTATCAATGCACTCGCGGAAGCCGCAGCGTGGATAGCCAAGCAGACCCAGCGGGAACTGGTGCTGTTACAGGTGCTGGACTATTATCCGGCCAGTTATCACTTAGGTGAAATTAGCGGGGTCATTGGTTTTGAAAGCAATGCCATGTTATTGAAGGAACTGGCCGAGCTGGAACAGAAACAGAGCGACATTGCGCTGGAATATAGCAATAATCTGCTGCGTCATATTTCCGAGATGGTGCAGCAAAAATATAATATTGTGCCGACCCAGATTCAGGAAAAAGGCGATTTTCTTGAACAAAGTTTTAATGTCTTACAAGAAGATGATATTGCGGTTATTGGCCGGGTCGGGGAGCGTTCCGCCGAACGCAATAAAGCCCTGGGCAGTAATGTCGAAAACTTTATCCGCGGAGCCAATTGTGCCGTTATGACGGTGGGCGAGCAGTTTAAACCGCCAACCCGTTTTATTTTCGCTTATGAATATTCACCAACCTGCTTAAAAATCATGAAGCGCATCACCCAAAGTGATTTGCTGCGTCTGCTGCAATGTCATTTGCTGTATGTGGGTGATCATCCGGAAATATTGAATGAGCCGACCCAGTATTTAAAAGCCGCTGGTTTAGATGTGGTGGTGGAATATCGTTATGGAGATGTGGCGGAGAATATTCTGGATTATCAGCGTGAACATGGTATTCAGCTAATTTTGCTTGGGGCCTTTAGTCATAGCAAAATCCATCAGTTTTTCCTTGGCAGTATTACCACCACCATTTTCCGGAATTCGAATGTGCCGTTACTGGTAGTGAAATAAAGCCCAAATATCTTACACGCATCTGATGAATTACTGTCCAAGGTTATCCGCATTTATTGTGGATAACTATATGGACAGTATATGTAAGTTTATAAAAAATAAAATAAATATTATTTTGTGTGTTTTTTGTTCTGTTTGGACCTTATTTAACGATGGCCAAGGCAAAGCCATCATGCCCTTTGCTGCCTACCGTTTGCAAGGCAGTTGAGGACAATAAACGTGGATGCTCCTGCATCAGCTTAAACATCTCGCGAATGCCTTCAATGCTAGGCTTGTGATTGTCCGGATTGATGATGTCACCGGCGCGAATTACATTGTCCAGAAAAATTAAGGTGCCGGAGCGTGACAGATTCAGGCTCAGTTTCAGATATTCCGGATAGCTCTGTTTATCGGCATCAATAAAAATAAAGTCAAACGGGGCAGTATCAACCGGCAGGCTCTTTAAAATATCGGCGGCGCGGCCAACACGCAAATCAATAGTCTGTTTCAGCTTGGCCTGATCAATATTTTCCTGCGCCACGGCGGCGTGTGCATCACGGCCTTCAATAGTCAGAATATAGCCATCTTCCGGTAAAGCGCGCGCCAGCCACATGGTGCTATAGGCGGCAAAGGTGCCAAGTTCCAGAATACGTTTACAGCCGTTCATCTGAATTAACATCTGTAACAGCATGCCCTGGTTGGGCGCAACAGCAAGGTGATCCGGATAACCCCGATCATCGGTATGTTTTAAGGTTTGGGTCAGAATCGGATCTTCAGGAATTAAATGTGTTTCGATGTAGTGGTCGAGGTCGGTCCACATTTGTTTCATAGTCGGGGGCACCTTTGTTGCAATGCATGCATTTTAAACTTTTCCCCCTAGAGTGCAATTTTTATCGGGAGAGTTGCAGAATTAATAGACATAAAAAGAGGTGCCGCAGCACCTCCGTATTCAGATCCGGATTTATTCGTAATAGCACATTGACGAATAGCGGCTTAAATTCGGTCCCCAGGTACGATAGCCCTGCGTATCAATATGGATTTGCCCTGAAGCATACAGTCCCAAGCCCATATTCAGGCTTTGACCATACTGGGTCCAGAACTGGCACAGTCTGAACTTGGTATTTTCAATAAAGGCATAATCTTGCGGCTGTGGAAATTCCGGCCCAATCCGGAAATCAATAGCGGAATTATATAAATGCCGTGAGGAACTGGCACCACCGGCGCACTGGTTCAGCGGTAAATCGCGATAGACTGAAGTGACTTCAAAATCGGTCAGGACTTTGGAGGCAACCAGATATTTAAAGACTTTTAAGGTTGGAATCTGATTGCGCCATAATTCGCGGTTGGGCACCATGTATTGCGAGCGGCCACATTTTTGCCAGTCACGTGCGGTGCGCAGTAATTCAAAACTTGGAATAATATTGCCGACGCCTTCAGCATTCAGGAATTTTTCATATTCGCGGACCTGGCGCAGGTTATCGGTCACGGCAATCCAGCTGTTATAGGCATAGGGCACCACTTTTGGTGCGACCTTGCGTTCATAGCTGATTTTTTCTTGTGGGATATAAATCCGTTTTCCATCAGGCGAATGAATCGTTTTCCCTTTCTGCGGTGTGGTTGTACATCCGAGCATGATCAGGGGCACGATGCTGAGCGAGAGCATCGCCTTGAGAAATTGCGTCATTATGCAAATCAAACGTTTACTAAAATCCTAAGCATTCTAATCTAAAAGCTTCGGTAAAAATTGAAAATATTGCAATCAAATGTGTGTTTTAGGTATAAAAAAAGATCAGCTTTTGCTGATCTTTTTAAAATTACTTTTCTAAGTATTGTAATTTGTCTGGCTTGCCATTCCATTCTTCACGGTCAGCAGGTTGTTCACCAATTTGCGTGATATTTGGCCATTTTTCTGCCAGTTCAGCATTCAGCTCGATAAATACTTCTTGACCTTCTGGTAGCTCATCTTCCGAGAAAATCGCATTGGCTGGACACTCAGGTTCACACAGTGCGCAGTCGATACATTCATCCGGGTTAATCACCAGGAAGTTTGGACCTTCATAGAAACAATCTACAGGGCATACTTCTACACAGTCTTGATATTTACATTTAATACAGTTTTCAGTGACAACAAATGTCATGGCGACAGCTACCTAAAAATATGGTTCTAATAACTAAGCTGTATTTTAGGCAAAAATGATGTGAACTAACAATTGCTTTTACTGATATTTGATATAGACAGTGCTACTAAATTTGATAAAAGTGCTATAAAACCATCAAAAAAACTTATAAATGAAAAAGACTCTCAAATGAGAGCCTTTCCATATATGAGATTCAAGTCTTGAATCAGGTGTTTAGCTGCTCTTTCAGGGCATACAATTGTTCTAGAGCCTGACGTGGAGTGAGATTATCAACATCCAGCTGGCGTAAGGCTTCGAGGGCCGGTGATGGTTTTTCAACTTCGACAATCCGTTCAATCACTTCAGTTTCTACCACCGGTTCACTGAATAAATCATGCTGGACCGATTTTTGTACCGACTGATGTGACTGCTTTTCCAGAATCTTCAGGCGATTTTGTGCTTCTTTAATCACATTGGCAGGAATACCGGCCAGTTTGGCCACCTGCAAACCATGACTCTGGCTGGCCGGACCCTGCTGGACTTTATGCAGTAAAATCAGGTTGCCATTGAGTTCTTTGGCCGTAACATGATAATTATCAATACCTGATTCTTTGCCTAGCTCGGTCAGCTCGAAATAATGCGTAGCGAACAGGCATAAGCATTTGATCCGTTTGGTTAAATCCAGCACACAGGCCCAGGCCAGGGACAGGCCATCATAGGTACTGGTGCCACGGCCGACTTCATCCATCAGCACCAGTGACTGATTGGTGGCATGATGCAGAATTTGCGAGGTTTCGGTCATTTCCACCATAAAGGTTGATTTACCGGTAGACAGGTCATCGGCCGAACCAATCCGGGTGAAAATCCGGTCAATCGGACCTAGCACCGCAGCTTGAGCCGGCACATAACTGCCACAATAGCTAAGCAGGGCAATTAGTGCGGTCTGGCGCATAAAGGTCGATTTACCGCCCATATTCGGCCCGGTAATAATTGCCATACGATGGTTAAAATCCAGTGTGGTGTCATTTGGGGTAAATGCGGTTTTGCTCAAGGCTTCCACCACTGGATGACGGCCGGCGACAATCTTGACTCCAATTTCCGGTGAAAATTCCGGACGGGTCCAGTTTTTCAGGCGGGCCTGATGGGCAAAGTTGGCCAGCACATCAATCTGGGCAATGGCGCTGCTCATCATCTGCAAATTGCCAATGTCCTGACGCAGCTCATCCAGCAGCATTTCAAACAGCATTTTTTCCCGTGCCAGCGCGCGTGATTCACTCGACAATACCTTATCTTCAAAACTTTTCAGTTCCGGGGTGATATAACGCTCGGCATTTTTTAAGGTCTGACGACGGATATAATGCTCCGGTGCCTGTTCGGCCTGCGCACGGGACAGTTCAATATAGTAGCCACTAACGCGGTTATAGCCAATTTTAAGCGTGTTGATGCCAGTACGTTCACGCTCCTGAATTTCCAGATCAATCAGGAACTGGCCGGCATGATCACGGATTTGACGTAACTCATCCAGCTCGCTGTCAAAGCCTTCGGCAATGACATTACCATCACGCAGCAACACCGGTGGCTGTTCCACAATGGCCGCCATTAAACGCTGGTAAAGGCCCTGAAAATCGCCCAGTTCTTCATTCAGCTGTTGTAAATATTTGGATTGGCCGGCACTGACAATCGGCTGCACGGCATGACGTAAATACGGAATCTGGGCACAGGCCTGACGCAGCTGCACCAGATCACGTGGGCGCGCACTGCCTAAAGCGACCCGGCTCAGCACACGTTCAATATCACTAATTTCTTTCAGTACCAGACGAATTGGTGCATCGTGATAACCGGTTAAAATCGCTTCGGTCGCATCCAGCCTTGCATCCAGCAGTGCGGTATCACGTAGCGGTTGCATTAAGGTGCGGCTAAGTAGACGACCACCCATCGCGGTCTGGCAGTCATTAATCAGCTGAAACAGTGAGGTGCCGTGTTCAAATAAAGGTTCAATCAGTTCCAGATTACGCCGGGTCACCGGGTCTAGCGCAATAAAATCGCTACTTTGTTCCAGCTGAATCGAGCGGATATGCGGCAACGCCGTTCTTTGGGTTTCTTTGGCATAGTGAATCAAGGCGGCGGCGGCGGCTTTGGCCAAAGGCAAATGATCAATCCCAAAGCCAGATAGGGTAGCTACGCCTAGCTGGTCACACAGGGTTTTCTGGGCATTATTCAGGTTAAAATCGACATTTGGACGTTTGGTAACCGGGCAATCCAGCTGTTTTTTAACAGACTCGATGATATTCGGATCGACAATATCTTCATCGACCACAATTTCGCTTGGCATGAGACGCGACAGTTCAATCGCCAGCTGTTCCGGTTGATACTCCTGCTGCTGGACCTTGAAAATACCGGCACTTAAATCTAGCAGTGCAATCCCGATCTGGTTCTGCTGTAAACAGAGCGCGACCAGATTGGAAGATTGATAGCTGTTGAGCAGGGCATCGTCGGTGAGTGTGCCGGGGGTAATAATCCGTACTACGCCACGTTCCACCGGGCCTTTGCCAGTTACCTCGCCAATTTGCTCGCAGATCACCACGGTTTCGCCTTTTTTGACCAGCCGCGCCAGATAACCTTCGGCAGAATGATAGGGCACGCCGGCCATCGGAATTGGCTGGCCATTGGCCTTACCGCGATGGGTCAGGGTAATGCCTAACAGTTTGGCCGCCTTGTGCGCATCATCAAAAAATAATTCGTAGAAATCACCCATTCGATAAAACATTAAAGAATGTGGATGTTGCATCTTCACTTTTAAATATTGTTGCATCATAGGTGTTAGTGTGGATAGGTCAGGTCCTATATTTTCTGTATTCATATCACTTAACACCTTTAAAATTAATAATATTTACAATTAATTGCATACAAAAAGTTTTCCTGACGAATCCTGTTGAATCTTGTCTAAACCTGAACAATCCAATGAGTAAGTATACTTTTTGGTGTACCTTTTATTGGTGTGTGGTTAAAATACTAAGAACAAGATGATTCGATTTTTGAATTTCTGAAACGGATTCTAACAAAAACTGTGGCTTTGTTTCTAAGGAGATTTTTAAGTGAGTGAAAAAGAAACTCAAGCAACTAAAAAAGTTGCTCTATCTGCTAAAGCAATAGAGAAAATGAAGAATGATAGTTATAAAGCCGATATAGGTGAGAATGAAGGCTTGCGAGTATACAAAGGGAAGACTGAACCGTACCGGGTTTGTGGGAGACTTTTTATTTAAGTTAGGCCACCTGACCTAACGGGTTAATTTTATCATAGTACATTGCTTCAAAATCAAAAGGCGATACATAACCCAATGCACTATGTACACGCTCTTTATTGAACCAATCTACCCAGTTTAGTGTCGTAAGTTGTACATCTGCTAAACCTTGCCAATCTGCTTTTAAATATTCAATCACCTCTGTTTTGTATAAGCCATTCACTGTTTCAGCCAGAGCATTATCGTATGAATCACCAGTTGTACCGACTGATGCTCGTAAATTTGCAGCTTCTAAACGATTGGTATAGCGAATAGAAAGATATTGAACACCTCTATCGGAATGATGAATCACATTCTTTGGTATGCCTCGATCGTGCAATGCTTGCTCAAGTGCATCGAGTACCATATCTGTATTCATCCGTGTAGATACTTTCCATCCAACAATTGCTCGTGAGAACACATCAATAATAAAGGCGGTATAGACCCAGCCTGAATTTGTTTGAATATAGGTAAAGTCAGCAACCCACAAGTGATTAGGCTGATCAGCTCTAAAATTCCGTTTCACCAAGTCAGGTGCTCGTTTTTGGTCATCTCGGCTACGGGTGGTTTGTTTGTTCTTACCTCGCCAAACACCTTGTATACCTAGCTTTTTCATTAATCGAGCAACAGTACAGCGTGCAATAATATAGCCTTCACGTTTCAGTTTTTGCCAGACTTTACGTACACCATACCGACCTGAACTTTCCTTCCAAATTCGTTTAATCTCCTCAGCATGATGCAAGTCATGTAAATCTCGCTTTGCTCGATGTTCTGGATTTTCGCAGAGATCTAGAGTCCGGTAATAGGTTGAAGCTGCGATCGGTAAAATCCTACAAATCGCATCAACACCATATAAGTCTTTATTGTTATGGATGAAATCCACCATTATTTGTGTGGGCGGTTGAGCTCCGCCTGGGCGAAAAAAGCGGCTGCTTTACGTAGAATTTCATTGGCACGCTTTAATTCTTTAATTTCACGTTCCATTTGCTTCATTTTTTCTTGATCAGATATCTGTTGTACTTTAATAGGATTTTGCTGATCTAAATGCTTTTGATGCCAGGCACGAAGTGTTTCAGGAGTACAACCAATCTTAGGCGCAATTGCTGTGATTGCAGCCCAAGTAGAAGGATAATCTTTTTCAGATTCAATCAATAATTGAACCGCTCTTTCTCTGATTTCAGGGGTATATTTAGATTTTTTCATCGGAACACTACGCTTCGCTACGTCTTGCGAAGCAATGCTTCTCATCTCAGGAAAGTTAGTCTCCGACAAACCCAGTACGGTTCAATGGGATTTGATTTAGCAGATCACCCAAGACTTGTGAATCACTGATATTATTTGTCGTAAGCTGAACTGCTCGTATTTGCAGTGTTTCAGCATGTATACCAATATGCAGTTTACGCCATTGGCGACGATATTCAGGCTGATGTTTCTTACGCTTCCATTCGCCTTCACCTAAAAATTTTAACCCTGTAGAGTCGACGAGTAGGTGTAACCCATCATGACTTTTCTGATAGCTTATCACAATATCAATATGCTTTTGTCGTCTACAGAGGGTGGAGTAATCTGGTGCTGTCCAATTCAAACCACAGAGTTTAATTAGGCTTTGAGCAAAGCCAGTGACCATACGTAAAGAAAGACGGAATAGAGATTTGATCATTAAACAACATTGAATCGCTGTATCGGAATAAGTTTGATTTCGTCCATGCTTGCCTTGTGGCTGTGCATACCATTGGGTCTTGGGATCAAACCAGATTGAAATGTTACCTCGCTTGATTAAAGCTTGGTTATACGAGGACCAATTGGTTGTACGGTAGATTTTAGGGATAGGCTTCTTCATCTGGAAATTATATTGCTGAAGAAACCTTCAAGAATAGCTTTGTGCAACAAAGCCTTTTATAATTAAATGCTTATTTTAACACCCAAGTTTTTTAATAAATTAGTATAAAGAAAAAATGCCCAAAGTATTGGGCATTTTTAAATATAGTGTTAAAGGTATTTAATGAATACGACCCTGCTGAACAACCCATTTGTAGAGCATTGAATTTTTAATCGTCGACTGCGCAACGAGGGCTGCACTTTGTTGGCCACATAAGCTCTTCCCTTCAATCTTAATAATTCGCTCAGCTTCAGGATTTGCAGCGGGTCGATAAATGGTGAACAACGTATCCTGATCGCTTGAATAATAACAAGTACGCTGACTTAGATTACCTGAGCCATCAAAATTAATGGTTTCTACTTTTCCTTCATCAAGAATATATGACATCGTCATAGTGCCTTCTTTATTTGTTTGATAAGACATGGAAGACATACCTGCCTGAACAGTCTTTCCTGAACCACGAAATGTATTCAGATCAATACCATAAGTATATTTTTCCGCAGAATTAAATGACAAAGGTGACAAAGTCAAATTCTCGGTATAACGCATGATATTTGTGTTTGGCCAATAACAATTCAAACTGTATGAATTACGAGTCAAACTCGTATCTGTAATACGGCAATCTGATTCAACTTTAATACTCACTCGTGCAGGCTTAGATTCTCCAAAATCATTTTTAGCAATATAGATAAAGTGATCTTCAACCGATTTAAATATATCAGGTGAATAGCTGAATTCGCCAGTGACACTATTTAAACTCAGTTTTCCATGTTTAGGAAGTTCTACCAGTTGAATCGAACTAAAATTTTCAGCATCTAAAATCTGATTCAATGTATTGTTATTAAGCAAGTTAAAGGCTTGGCTATATGCATTTGGTAACTCAACATCTAACTTGGCACTAATTGGGCCAAAACTGACATTATCCTTACGATCAACAATGGTAAAACTAAATGGTATTGGGGTATTTTTAGGCTTTTTCGCTGCATTATTTTCCTTATAGATAAATTTAAAACTTAACCCCGAACTTGATTCCACCACATCACCAACAATGTTTGGATGATTGCTCGTTACTGTGAAATCTTGTCGATTTAAATCGAGATCAATATAACGACTAAACTGCTGAATTTGCTTTGGTATATTGTCGTAATAATCATTTTTTAACAGGCTTTGAATCTTCTTCATACCTGTCAAAATACTTTGGAAAGATGAAATTAAAACATCAGGTACCTGATCACTTAGTTTCAATTTAAGCTGTGCTTTTCTAAAATCTGACACATTATGGGTAAATAAAATATCTGAACTGCTTGCTAGAGATACATCTGATGCTACACTAAAACTAGTGGTTATCATTCTACGATTTGAAATAGCATCAAAATCTTGTTCGAATGCTCTAAAGGTTTTACCAATTTCACAATGCTCGATGATGTCTCCCATCAATTTAACTACTTGGTTTCTTTTCTTATATAGAACTACACCACCAGCAGCCATCAGAATTATTCCCGTTGTAGGATCACCTTTTAACATCATCCAACCAATTCCAGCCATTGCTGCACCAAAAGCAGGTGCAATATTCGCTTTGGTCCAGATCAAAGAGGAACATTTATCATTCAATGTACTTAATGTTCGCATTTGCATGGCTTGTTGAACTTCACTGTACTGATTAGCCTGTAAAATTTGTGCCAACTTTTGTTTATCCGATGCTGTCATTTCACTTAATGCGATCTCTATACGCGAGAATAACATAAGCCATTCTTGACGTTGAGCTTCGTCTTCAAGGCTCGCCCCTTCCTCAGGATTCTCTAGCTGCATATAAAGTTCATTGAAGTAATCTTGAAGAAATTGATCAGCATTGGCAATCGCGGTCATACGTTGACCAGTTTCAAATTGATGTGTAATACGCTGATTATCCACTTGAATTTCTATTTGATGTTGTCCAACAGTAAGTTCAGGTAGCAAAATATATAAGCTTTGATCGACTAACCCATATTCTACGGTTTGACCATCTACTTTCACGTCGAGCTGATAATAAGGTTGAGTATTTGGTAAGTTGAAAGTCATGATCTCATGTGAGGCATAGACATTATTTTCCTTAAGGCTTGGCAATACAGTAAATGCAAGATCATCTTTGCTGATCGTGCGTTGCTTTGCAATATCTAGAGAGGGCTGTGGATTACCTCCAGCATTGTTATTTCCACCGCTACTACTTCCACCACCGCCACCGCATGCACTCAGTAGAATCCCCATTGATATGAAAGTTGATAACGTCATTACAGCACAAGTTTTTTTCGACATTGCTGATTCTCCCTTTTGCTTGTTGCTGATCCCGTACAGCTTTTCACCTTCTCTGAGGTGACAATGCAATGTCCGAGTACTTTATTCCAAACTTTTTAAATCTATTTTAAACGCACCCTATAATGCTCATGCACACACTACAACTAAAATAAACCAACATAAAACAGCAATTTAATCTATTTTCAATCACATTCAATATTACAAAGCATAAAATATATTTTTTTAAGACAATATCCCTATTTAGGGGTATTTTTTTATTTTCCTGTAATTTAAAATTTATCGATCTATCATAAAATGATAGCCATGGAGAAAATTATGAAATACTCTAATTTTTCAATTTTATTGATCTGTGGTAATCCCCCCTAAAAATAAAAGCATCTTAAACGATGTTATGTTTATTGTTTAAAATTTGGGGGGCTCATACTCTTGTGAATCATATTCTTTCTGTTTTTGATTTATTTCATTCTTTAAAGCATTTATTCGATCTTGGTATTTGTTGGCAAAGGCTTTTTGATCCTGAAGCCACTCATCGAATCCATGCTTAAGGTCTTCTATAGTTCCTTGGACAACACGCCCTTTAAATACTATTTCATCTGGCCCCATACCAATTGTGCAAGGTCTTCTAAGATATAAATAGTAAAGGTTATCTGAATTAGCTTTTTGAACATATAAAATACTCTCCATTACATCAGCCCAACCATTTAAGGCATAGTCATCAGAATCTTTTACTTTAATTGTATATTGATGATGGTATAGAGAAGTGGTCACAATCAAAATGTTTTTAACACCATAACCATGTTGATCTAAATTTATGTATCCATTAGGGAAGTGATTTTTAAATATATTGTACATCCATTCAAAATCTTCTTTTTTAATCTTTATAAAAGATGATGTTTCTATACTACTTTCTTGGATTACACCATTTTTATCCAAGTGCCATGATTTCTTCTTTTCATATAATTTTAAATAAATGACAAGCCCAATTAAAGCCAATACACCTAAAAGAAATTCCATATTTTGAGTTCGCTAACTTGTTAAAATTATTTGCTTAATATACAGTATTGATCAAAAAACGGATCGCTAGAATATACAAACTGTAAAAAATATCTAAGTACTATGATAGAGTTTCTGGTAGAAGATTTAAACGGAAAAGCATGCTCTTAGAGGTATGCTTTTTTATTATGTATACCTTTTAGTATACTAAATTTTAATTGTTTATAAAAAATATAATAAAATCAATAATAAGATACTAATGCATCATCGGGGTATGCGAAGATAAGTCAGCCACAATTTCTTGCATGTTCATGTACATTCAGTTCCTTCAATTAACGCATGGGTGTTGGAATGGCTTTCACCGCGTGGATGTCATTTGGGCCAGCTGGAGCAGATAAAACATCGTGTTTAAATCCTGCACGTCGATGCTGTTGACGACCCAACAAGCGCTTCATCTTAACAAATTTAGCTAGGCGGAAAAAACCGATTCTGGAAAATCTGTGCTGAAACTGAGCAGCTTATGGCGGAGAAAATTAAGCGAGCAATACAGCTGATGAAGATTGCAGCAGAGAAGACCAGGAAATATGGAAAGCAGCGTTGCAGCAATGCGCTCGAAGCAGCAGGAGAGGCACTCTATACTGGGGTAAAGAACAACATGAAGATGAGCCCATGATGCCCAAATTCTATTATCAGGCTTTGCCAGTACAGGTGTATTTTGGTGCGGGGGAAGCCAAGCGCACGCAGGATATTCTCAAGCAGGCCGGTTATCACAAGATTCTGCTGATTGCCACGCCCGGCCAGCAGAAGGCCGCTGAGCAGCTGGCCCGGCAACTTGGTGATTTGACCGTTACGGTTTATGCTCATGCGGTAATGCACGTGCCGGCAGAGGTGGCACGGCAGGCGATTCAGGCCGCCCAAGAATTACAGGTGGATTGCTGTCTGGCTTTGGGTGGCGGTTCGGCTATTGGTTTAGCCAAAGCCATTGCACTGGACACCCATCTGCCGATTGTAGCAATTCCGACCACCTATGCGGGCAGTGAAATGACCCCGGTATATGGTATTACGGAAAATCAGCTGAAAACCACCGGCAAAGCTGCACAGGTGTTACCGAAAATCGTGATTTATGATCCAGCGCTTAACCTGAATCTGCCGGCAGAGATTTCTGCCTGTTCGGGCATGAATGCCATGGCGCATGCGGTGGAGGCTTTGTATGCAGAAAATAAAAATCCGGTGATTAGCCTGATGGCGCTGGAGGCGATTCGCTGTCTAGCCACCGCTTTACCGGAACTGGTACAGCATCCGAAAGATATCCAGCTGCGTGAACAGGTCAGCTATGGCGCGTGGCTGGCTGGGATTTGTCTGGGTTCGGTGGGTATGGCGATTCACCATAAAATCTGTCATAGCCTGGGGGGTACCTTTAACCTGCCTCATGCACAAACCCACGCGATTATACTGGCCTATTCGGTGCATTATAACCGCCATGCCGATGTACAGGCGATGGATCAACTGGCCGCTGCACTGGGTGTTGACAGTCGGGAGGAGCTGGGCCGTTTTATCTATCAATTAAACCAGCGCCTGCAAATTCCTTTGGCCTTAAAAGACTTAGGGTTACCGGAACATGCCCCGGCGGACATTGCCCGGATGATTTGTGATTCGCCGTATTATAATCCGCGTGAATATGACGATGACGAATTAAAGCAGCTGTTGCTGCAGGCTTATGCCGGTTTGCCTCCTGCCACACTTTAATATGTGGCAATATGTAGCCATCTTCCAGAGATAAAAAACCGAAGCGGTTGAAGGCTTCGGTTTTTTATTGGCAGGTTAAGGTTTATATAAACCCAGCTCCTGCAAATGTAAGCGTAAAATCCGGCGCAGTTCCAACACTGCTTCTGGAGTTTCCTGAATCGAGTGGCCGCCGGTAATAATTTTTTCAGACTGGGCCTGTTTCAGATGCGCACTTTCATAGGCCACAATATCATCGGTGATGAGAGCAGGGTCGTTACTCTGACTGGTATTGCCCATAATACTATGATATTTCAGTCCTTTACGTGGCTGAATATCTTGAGTTAAGGCAATAAATTTGGATTGATGGCTTAAATCGCTTGGGCCATTTTGAATCAGGCCTTTATCTAGTTCATTGACCAGATCTTTCAGGCTCGGGTCTTCATTTAACAGCGAATCGGTGGCCGCATTTAAAAATGCCCCCGGTAAACGGATAATTTTACGCGCCACTTTGGTAAACCAGCGGTCGGCATATTCGGTACCGCGGTGCGGAGCGGCCAAGAAAATCGCCCGGTTAAAATTAGGAATATCCTGCATAATCAGGCGCTGCTGAATCACGGGAATACGGCGATATTTGGCCAGTTGCCGGTCACTCATCATCGACAGGGCTTCTTTGGATACATCGGCATCACTGACCAGGAGTCGGGCAATAATCCCGCCCATACTGTGGCCGACCAGCACCGCATCTTTTTTTGCTGCGGCTTTAGGGTTGACCTGCTGGAAGGCTTGGGTCAGCAGGGCATGAATCTGGAAACGGCTTTCAATAATTGGCATATTGGTCGAATAAAACACCTGCCAGACCTGATAATGCTCGCGTAACACTGGATCACCCATAATATCGTTGGTTAAGCGAATCCAGGCTTCCGGACTACTGGCCAGACCATGCACCAAAACCAGCACTTTTTTATTCGGATTATATGGTTCCAGAAAATATAAATGCGGCATGGTCAGCTTGTCATCACGGTCAATCAGTGACAGATAAGCCGATTTCAGCAGATTATTTTCCGCCAGCCACAGTCCATAAGGCGCAGAAAAATTAGCCGCCAGCGGATAGTTTTTATTGGCAATGCGGGCCTGTTCATATTTATAGGGATCATAGGCGCGCAGGCGAAAATCCTTGTTCAGGATATCCTCTACATTGCCAAACTGCTGCGGTTCAGCCACCAGGGTTGCCGCCAGATAACGGGCCTGATGAATATTCGGATTCTGATTGTTTGGATAACGATGGCTTAAAGGATCAATAATATAACGGGCTTTCTCTGGCTGATCTGCGCGTTGCTCCGGCAGAATGACCAGAAATTCCGAGCCAAAACCATCACGACGGGTAATGGAGCGCAAGCCTGAAAAGTTCAGGTCATAGGTGGCTCTTAACTGCTCGATTTTTTGCTGTTTTAAGGTTGGAAAATAATTGAAGTCAATATGATAGGTACTTTCACCGACCTGAATCTGGCTGGCCACCACATCCGGCTGATAGCGCAGGGTATAGCTGGACACCAGTTTGGCAATGGCCTGATTATAAAAGTCGCGGATTTGTACCTGACGGTTGTCAAAAATCCGGTCTTGTGGCGCCCGTTCGGTTTTGAACATATAGGCATAGCTATAACGGATACTTTTATCCAGCATAAACAGCTGCTGGTCGAGGCATTTTTGATAGTTCTGCTGCTGTAATTGCTGTTTTTCTTCGGACTGGTGTTTGCTTAAAATTCCGATTTTACAATTGGAAGAATCGGCCAGTTGCATGGCTTTGGCCAGATAAACTTCGCTGGCAGTGGACAGCAGCTGTTCATCCAGAATTTCCGGAATCTGCTTCAGTTCATCAATACACTGTTTCGGGTTTTCGGTACAGATTTGCGCTTCACGGCCAGTCATGGACAAGACATTGAGGCTGGCCTCGCTCAAGCGGTCACGAGATAAAATACTTTCCCGCTCGTTGGCAATGCTGACATTTAATGCTTGCTGTTTAACACTGACCGTTTGGCAGCCAACGAGAATGGAACTGCTGAGCGCGGTGGCCAGCATCATCTTATACGTCATAGTGGTCATGTGAATTCGCATCGTATTTTATAAGTTTTTTTTAATCATACTGAATTTCTTGGTTTTTTCAATTGACAAAAAAATAGGCCATCTAACATGACCTATTTTTTCTTGCACCGGGCTTAAGCCTTCGGTGTCATGATTTGCCAGACATTCCAGCGGCCCTGTTTTTCAATTTCAGTAATTAAACGGTCGGCCACAGCTGCTTCTTGCGGATACTTGATCTTGTAGTTTTTCAAGGTCTGTACCGCATTTTTCTTTTGCTCTAAAGCAATATAGTTGTTGGCAGCAGCCAGATAGGCTTCCTGTACGCCGGCTTTCATGGCTTTATCTAAATAAGAAATTGCTTCACGATGACCGCCACCTTCAGACAGGGCAAAACCAAACCAGAAATTGGCTTCGGCATCTTCCTTGTTAATTTTCAAGATGCGCTGCGCATAAGCCAGAGAACGGGTGGTATAAATTGAACCTAAGTCCAGGTTACGTGCCATTACGCTGGCTTTAAAGGCACGAATCAGCACATCAAAAGAGGCATTTTCCTGTACCGCCAGGCTGTCCAGTTGTTGGGTGACTTCTTTGAGTTTAGCTTCAAAACCGCGGCGTTCCTGACGGTCAGTAAAACGTGGCGGATAGTGACGTGCTTTACCTTCGACCATCTGTAAAAAGTCATCAATTTCGGTGATATCAATTTCATTTTCACCGGCCAGCACCGCAAACTTCAAGCTGCGCTGGTTGTTGTTGATGGTCGGAATAATCAGACGGTTGGTGTCTAAAGTAATTTTTTTCGATGGATTATCCGGGGCAGTTACTTCCATTTTAGTCACTGGCTGGGCCGCAGCCTGTTGCAGGTTCAGTTCAAATGGAGGAGGTGCATCATAATTAAACGGATTTAAAGCATAAAATGGAGGGGTCAGATCAGGCTCGGTAAACACAATTGGTGCATTGGCTGGGTTTTGTTGTTTTGGTGCAGTGGAACAGGCTGAAACTAAAGTGGTCGCAATCAGAGCAAATGCCAAAGGCTTAAGCGTCATAATATTCATCCGTTAATTTATTTTAAAATGGCTGAGCATGTTCGTCAGTCTAAAAAATCTGTGACGAACATGCAAGAGAAGGCAAGAAGTTTGCTGTTACCGTGTTGTTAAGCTTTGGACTGGCTGCTTTGTGCTTCACATTCACGGCGCACATCTTCAATAATTTTTAATTCTTCAGCACTAAACGGCTGTTCGTTTTGCTGCTGCTTTTTAAAGCTTGGGTCGAGTAAAGACAGACGCTGGCATAAGGTATTCATGCGTTTTTCATTGTGCTGAATACGGTCTAGCAAGACCCGCATACCGTCTAGAATCGGATCAGACTGATCCTGGGTGGCCGCATAGGGCTGGAAACCGATGCTTTCAGCATAGTCACGGCGACGTGCTTCGGCTTCATCTTTCGGCTGATCTTTGGTAATAAAACGCGCCGGATTGCCGACCGCGGTGGTATTGGCCGGTACCGCTTTGGTCACCACTGCATTGGAACCGACTTTGGCATTTTTACCCACGGTAAATGGCCCGAGAATTTTCGCGCCAGCACCAACAATCACGCCATCTTCTAAAGTCGGGTGACGTTTGCCTTTGTTCCAGGTGGTCCCCCCAAGGGTCACGCCATGATACAGGGTCACATCATCGCCAATTTCGGCTGTTTCACCAATCACCACACCCATACCGTGGTCAATAAAGAAACGGCGACCAATTTTCGCGCCCGGATGAATTTCAATACCGGTGGCAAAGCGGCTAAATGAAGACAGCAGGCGCGCCGAACCCTTGCAGTCTTTGTTCCAGAGTTCATGTGCAACCCGATGCATGATCAGGGCATGAATGCCGGGATAGGTAGTTAAGACTTCCAAGGTATTGCGTGCAGCAGGATCGCGCGCAAAGACAGCTTGTATATCTTCTTTGAGCTGTTTAAGCATTATCTTGATCCTCGTCCTGTGTCGATGTTGTTGATGATTTTTTCCATGAACCGTTATTCAATGCCTGTACGCGACTAAAAATGCCACGTAATAAGTGATATTCCATACGATCTAATTGTATACGTCCAAAAAGCCGACGCAAGCGCAAAGGTAATAATCTTGGATTTTTCGGATCCATAAATTCAATCTCGGCCAGCATTTTTTCAATATGCGGATAGAACTGTTCCATCTGGGCATGGGTCACCAGAGGCTCATCCCATTCCATTTCAATGCCATCAAGAACCTGCATGGTGGCTTTAGGGTCTGGCTGCTGTTCTACCCGGGCCATGGCTGCCATCCGCATTTCATAACAGATAATCTGAATGGCCTGGGCCACGTTTAACACGCCGTAATCGCTATTCACCGGAATGGTGACATGGTAATTGGCTAGGGCCAGTTCTTCATTGGTCAGACCACGATCTTCACGGCCAAAAATCACCGCAATTTCCTGATGCGATGCCGTGACGGCCTGCATGGCTTTTTCCGCAGCCGGGCGGACATCCAGCAGCGGCCAGGGAATGGTGCGGCTGCGCGCACTGGTACCAAACACCAGATGACAGTCCTGAATGGCCTGTTCCAGGGTGTCGACAATTTCAATCTGTTCAATCAGATCGGTGGCACCGGCCGCCAGTGCGTCAATATCCGGATGCGGATAGGTCTTCGGTGCGACCAGCACCAGTTTGGACAGGCCCATGGTTTTCATGGCGCGTAAGGCGCTGCCGATATTGGCGGGCAGAGTGGTATTGACCATGACAATACGCACATGGGAGAGATGTGCTGACAAGGCAGCATTGTCGACTTGACTCATACAAGGTCCAGAATAAAGAAAATTTTAAATTAAGAATATTGACCCATTTCGGCCTGATATAAATCGAGCGCATCATCCATGCTCATGTCCGCTGGAGGTGCCGGAACGTGGGCAGGCTTGGGCTCATGCGCAACCGCTTGGGCGGCTTTAGATTTCACCTGATATTCGATATGCAGAGCATCTTTACCAAAATAATCACGTAGCTTGATCAGCAGTTCATCCATTGGCGCGACTTTCCATTGCACGCCTAAATGTAGTTCAGCAGTGGCATAGCCATAATCTACATACAGGATCACAGGAATATGCGCGCTCATATCAATATTGGTATACGGCATCAAAATCTGCTGTACATCACGACTCAGCGTTTTGCTGTCATGTTCAGCAGACAGCGTAATCTTGATACTGTTGGCCCGTTTCTGACGGATTTCATTTAGGCTAAAGGCTTTGGTCAGACGCCCCATTGGACGGTCAAAACCTTCGCGCTCATAAATTTCGCCTTCAATCACCACCACTTTTTCAACCTGGATGATGTCTTTAAAGCGCTGGAAACGCTCGTGATTGGCCGATACTTCAATTCGTGCGGTACCATCATCTAAGGTCACCACCACCCGGTTCGGGAAGTTGGCCACATCCAGCACCAGTCCGGCAAAGACTGTGGTGACCCCACGGCGGGTTGGACTCAGTTCATTAATGCGAGCCGGAATAAAGGATTTCAGCTCAGCCCGGTACACATCAATCGGGTGGCCGGTCAGGTACAGACCTAAGGTATCTTTTTCACCTTTTAAGCGGACTTCATCGGACCACGGTTTGACCGGTTTTGCCGGTTTGCGCTGTACTTCTTCGACTTCACCAAACAGGTCCATAATCCCGGTTTCACGGTTAGAACGGGCCTGTTCTGCGGCTTGCACCGCTTCTGGTAACTGCGCCATCAGGCTGGAACGTTCAATGCCTAAGCAGTCTAGCGCACCGGCACGAATCAGGGCCTCTAAGGTCCGTTTATTAATTTTTTTCAGGTCAATCCGGTGACAGAAATCAAATAGGTCTTTATATGGTCCTTGCTGGATACGCGAATCAATCACCGATTGCATGGCCTGTTCACCCACGCCTTTAATTGCGCCTAAACCATAAACAATAGTTTTGTCATCGGTGGCATGGAAATGATACAGCGACATATTCACCGACGGTGGTAATACTTCCAGACCATTGTGGCGGCAGTCATCAATCAGGAACACTACGTTATCGGTGTTCTGCATTTCCGAGGACATGACGGCAGCCAGGAACTCAGCCGGGTAATGGGCTTTGAGCCAGGCGGTCTGGTAGGCCACTAACGCATAGGCAGCCGCGTGTGATTTGTTAAAACCATAGCCGGCGAACTTTTCCATATAGTCGAAAATATGGTTGGCGGTGGCTTCATCAATATCTTTTTGGGCTGCACCTTCAATAAAGATTTTACGCTGCTTGACCATTTCTTCGGGTTTTTTCTTACCCATGGCACGGCGCAGCAAGTCTGCACCACCAAGCGTATAGCCGGCACAGTACTGTGCGGCCTGCATCACCTGCTCCTGATACACCATAATCCCGTAAGTTGGCTCCAGTACGCCTTCGAGCAGCGGATGCAGGTATTCAAATTCACCGCCATGCATACGATGAATAAAGTCCGGAATCAGGTCCATTGGACCCGGACGATACAAAGATACGAAGGCAATAATTTCTTCAAACTTGCTTGGGCGTGCTTCTTTCAGCATCTTTTTCATGCCCACGGATTCAAACTGGAATACCGCAGTAGTATTAGCATTGGCAAAGACCAAATAGGCATCTTTGTCATCCAGCGGAATATGGGCAATATCCAGCGGGACCTCGGGTTTAACCCGTTTATTGATATTCTGCACCGCATCTTCAATTACGGTCAGGTTACGCAGCCCCAGGAAGTCGAACTTGACCAGACCAGCGGCTTCAACGTCATCTTTATCGTACTGGGCCACCCGGCCGGTGCCATCGGCATCACACAGCACCGCAGAGAAGTCGGTAATTTTGGTCGGTGCAATGACCACACCACCGGCGTGTTTACCGGTATTTCGGGTAATGCCTTCCAGCTTTAACGCCATTTCCCAGATTTCAGAAGCATCGTCATAGTCCGGGTTACCCGGATTGGTGACAATATCTTTTAACTGCGGTTCAGCCGCCAGCGATTCTTCCAGACTCAGACCCAAAGGTTTGGTCGGAATCATTTTGGAAATACGGTCGGCCAGACCATAAGATTTACCCAAAACCCGGGCCACGTCACGAATCGCGCCTTTAGCGGCCATGGTACCGAAGGTGGCAATCTGCGATACCGCATCACGGCCATAGGTACGGGCCACGTAGTCAATCACGCGGTCACGGCCGGCAATACAGAAGTCGACGTCAAAGTCGGGCATCGAGACACGTTCCGGGTTCAGGAAACGTTCGAACAGCAGTTCATAGCGCAGCGGATCCAGATCGGTAATTTTTAAACTGTACGCCACCAGCGAGCCGGCACCCGAACCACGACCCGGACCGACCGGCACGCCGTTATTCTTCGACCACTGAATGAAGTCCATCACGATCAGAAAGTAACCCGGGAATCCCATCGAGTTAATAATATTAATTTCGTATTCAATCCGCTCATCATACGGTTTTCGGATTTCAGGCCAGTCTTCATCGCGCTGCGCTACCGGATAAAGATGGTTCAGGCGCTCTTCCAGACCTTCCTTGGATAAATGCGCAAAGAAGGTTTCAATGGTATGGCCTTCCGGAATCGGGTAATCCGGCAGGAAGTATTTGCCCAGTTGCAGCGTCACATTACAGCGCTTGGCAATGTGATAGGTGTTTTCAATGGCAGACGGAATGTCGGCAAACAGCTCGGTCATTTCTGCAGCGGTTTTAAAATACTGCTCCGGGCTGTAGTTTTTTGGTCGGCGGCTATCGCCCAAAACATAACCATCGGCAATACAGACGCGCGCTTCATGCGCTTCAAAATCTTCACGGCTGATGAAGTGCACATCATTATGTGCCACCACGCCAATATTATATTTTTTCGCCAGCTGTACCGCTTCATAAATGAAGTCTTCTTCATTCGGGCGATTGGTGCGGGTCAGGGCCAGATAAACCCGATTTCCAAACTTGGCAATCCATTCTTCAAGTAAAGGTTCGGCTTTTTGCGGGTTAGAGGTACAGAGCATTTTACCGACATCGGAGTGAATGCCGAGCAGGGCGATTAAATCGTCATGCTGCTCCAAGACCCAGTCTTTCTGTACGCAGGGAATATCCAGCTGCTGGCCTTCAATAAAACCGCGCGACACGATTTCGGTCAGATTACGCCAGCCATGATTGTTCATGGCCAGTAAGGTCATGCGATGTTCGGCATCATTCAGGCGGATTTCCGAACCCATGATCGGCTTGATGCCTTTGCCCAGACATTTGCCATAGAATTTGACGGCGGCATGCAGGTTGGACAGGTCGGTGATGGCCAGGGCAGGCATTTCTTCACTGGCTGCGGCTTTGACTAAATCAGGTATACGTACGATAGATTCTGTAATCGAAAATTCAGTATGAATACCAAGATGAACAAAGTGCATAAATCAGTCCCTGCAAAAACCACTGCACATTTTAGCACGGGATTTTGGCTTTCAGTTTGAAATTAAGGGGAAATGGCGAAGTTTTAGATATGTAAACCAACGTAGCGGATTGGTTTCTCATCACTTGAACAGTAATCTGCATGGGCTGAAAACCAGCGTTTTCGGGCTGCTATGAGGGTGATTAACAGCCAAAATAAAACCCTCCGTAGAGGGTGATTGATTTGAGGGCAGGTAATCTGTCTCGTGCTGGATAGAGAGGCGAGCCCTTATCTGAGTTTAGCCAGCCATTCACCTAGCATCTGCACAATTTGCACCAGAATCAGCAGCACAATGACGGTCAGAATCACCACGCTGGTATCAAAACGCTGGTAACCGTAAGAAATGGCCAGATCACCAATACCACCGGCACCGACGGCACCGGCCATTGCAGTTGCACCAATCAGGCTGATGGTGGCGGTGGTCAGGTTTAGAATCAGCGAGCTACGTGCTTCTGGCAAAATAAACTTGAAGATAATTTGTAGTGGCGTGGCACCCATGGCTTGTGCCGATTCAATAATCCCTTCATTCACTTCCAGCAATGAGGTTTCCACCAGACGGCCAATATATGGACCGACATAAATGGTCAGCGGGACAATGGCAGCCCAGGTGCCAATTGAGGTACCGACCAGAAACTTGGTTAAAGGAATAACGGCAATTAACAGGATAATAAATGGCAGGGAACGTAGCGCATTTACAATCGGGTTCAGGCCATGATAAATCGCGCGGTTCGGTAAAATACCGCCCGGACGGGTGGCGACCAGGGTAATCCCCTGAATAAAGCCCCAGATACAGCCAAACAGCATGGCAAAAAACACCATGTGGAAAGTTTCTTGTAAGGCTGTGACAAACTGGTCCATCGACAGGGCGCTTTTCCAGAACGGCGCGGTCAGGCTGGTGAGCCACTGGACAATTAAATCTCTCATCCTTGTACTCCTGCTTGTTCAACCTGAACCCCATTTTGTTCGAGGAACTGAAGTGCTTGCTGAATAATGGCCGGGTCCCCTAGCAACTGAATAAACATCTGCCCAATCACCGCGCCATTAATTTCAGTCATGTTGGCAAATAAAATATTCAGGCTTAAATCAAACTGTTTAATTACTGCCTGAATCACGGTTTCCTGCGCCGATTTCCCTAAAAATTTCAGGCAGTAAATACTGTGCTGATTCTGGTTTTCCAGATTGTTTAAAATATTCACCGGTAACTGCTGTTGCAGCACGGTTTGAATAAAATTCTTGGTGGTTGGATGCTGCGGCTGGCTAAAAATGTCCAGGGTAGAACCGGTTTCAATCACCTGGCCATGTTCCATAACGGCCACATAATCACAGACTGATTCAATTACATCCATTTCATGGGTGACCATGACAATGGTAATGCCTTGTTCACGATTAATTTTTTTTAGCAGTTCCAGCACCGATTGCGTGGTTTGCGGATCCAGCGCACTGGTGGCTTCATCACAAAGTAAGATTTTAGGATGATTGGCCAGGGCACGGGCAATCCCGACCCGCTGTTTTTGACCGCCAGACAGCTCATCTGGATAGGCATCTTTTTTATGTTTCAGATCAATAAATTCGAGCAGTTCATTCAGGCGTTTTTCACGCTCTGCCGCCGACCAGCCGAGCAGTTTCATCGGCATTTCAATATTGGCCGCTACGGTTTTGGTTTGCAGCAGGTTAAAGTGCTGGAAAATCATGCCGATATTGGCACGTTCCTGACGCAGCGCCTTGGCACTTAAAGCGGTAAAGTCAGTGTTATTGATGATTACCTGACCTTCATTCGGGCGCTCCAGCAAATTAATCAGGCGAATGAGGGTACTTTTTCCTGCACCACTATAACCAATAATTCCAAAGATACTGCCATCTGGAATTTGCAGATTGACCTGATCCAGCGCGCGAATGGTCTGGCCTTTAAGCTGATAATGTTTGGAAATATTCTTAAATTCGATCATAGCGTCAAGAAACTGTACAAAAATGAAAAACAGGCAAAGTACACTTTGCCTGTTTGTTAACTCAGCATTATATGCTTAATTGGTTTCAGTTAAATAGCTGACAGGTTTATTTACCGCAACTTTTGTGCCACCGAAGTTTTGATCTACATACTGTTTCACCGCTTCAGTGTGATAAAGCTCACCGACTTTTTTCAGGATCGGGTCATCTTTACGTGCTTCTGCAACTGCCAATACGTTGACGTTCAGCTTGGTGCTCTGGTCAATTGGTTCGTAGAAGATTGAATCTTTCAGTACGTTTAAACCGCCTTCCATCGCTAGGGTATTGCCTAGCACAATGGCATCCACTTCATCTTTAACACGAACTGCAGTCGCCATTTGAATTGGCTTGATGACAATTGCTTTGGCATTTTCAGTAATGTCATTTGGAGTGCCCGTTGCAGGAGAGAAGCCTGCTTTCAGCTTGATCAGACCTGCAGATTGCAATAACAGCAGGGCACGCGCTTCATTGGCTGCATCATTCGGAATAGCAATGGTCGCGCCGTTCTGGAACTCTTCCACTTTTTTCACTTTGCTTGAGTAAATACCCATTGGCTCAAGATAGGTGGTCGAAACCGGCGCAATCTTCTGCTCATTGTTGGCATTGTAAGCCACCAGATAAGCATAAGACTGGAATGCGTTCACATCAATTTCGTTGTTTGCCACAGCGGTGTTCATTGAAACGTAATCGGTGAAGTTTTTCACTTCCAGCTTGATACCCGCCGCTTCAGTTTCAGGCAAAGTCGCAATATAGCGCCAGATGTCAGCATCGGAACCGGTAGATGCCATGGTGACGGTTTGTACAGTTGCAGCATCAGTTTGTGCGGCGTCAGTTGCCGGCGTTTCCTGTTTTGCACAGCCAGCTAAACCAACAGAAAGACCTAGAACCAGGCCAAGGAACTTTTTCATGTGTCCATCCCAAATAAAGTGAAGCAGCCAAGCTGTTACTTTATTGATAATTTTAAGCGCCGGGATTTCACTTGAGCCGAAAGAGGCGAGATTCAAGTCCATCCAGTGCGCGAATTCGTTTAGGCTTTCAGCTATCTGCTGTATTTTTCAATTGACTTTAAAAACGCTTAAAGCCATGTAATTGAAAACTTTATTTTTAGAAGATAGCGAAAAAATGGTCTACATCATAACAATAAATTGATATACAAAATAGTGTATAGAAACTAGACCTTTAGCCGTATTCTTTCATAAGTAAAGTTCATAAAATAAGAAAAGAATAAATAAATCAATTTACTATTTTGAATTGAAAGGGCTAAATCTATGAAAAAATCTTATAGATGTTTATATAAAAAATTATCCAATCTAAATCGTAAAAATAGATATAGCACAGATGGGGTAGGATGATAGATCTTTATAATGATTATTTCCTTCAATCCTATGACAGTTTTCATCCAAACTTGAGATTTTTAATGCGCTTGCAGATAGCTTTGGCGATCAATTTGATAGAGCACATGCATGAGTAAAGGATGATCTGCCGGCACCAGCGGATGCGCAAAGGTTTTGACTTTGCTTAAGCCAATTTTTTTGCATGACTTTTTCCGAGGGCGTGTTGAGCACGGTAGTAAAGGAAACTACGTTGTCCAGCTGTAGCTCACGAAAAGCATAATCCAGTACGGCTTTTGAGCCTTCGGTGGCATAACCGTTGTGCCAGTATTGCTTGGCTAGTCGCCAGCCAATTTCAATACATGGGGCAAAATCATAGTGTTCTAGATGCTGATGTAAACCAATAAACCCGATAAATTCACCGCTACTTTTTAGTTCGACAGCAAACAGGCCTCAGCCGTGTGTGGCAATAAAATTCTGGATGCGTTGCATAAAAGCCAGACTTTGCTGCTCGGTCAAGGGATTGAGGAAATAACGCATGACTTCAGGGTCGGCACACATTTGGATAAATGGGGCAGCGTCGCTGTCTTGCCATTGGCGGAGGATCAGGCGAGGGGTTTGCAGGTGGATTTTCATGTTAAAACGATTAATAAGCTCTTGATGCATCATAAATGCATTTATCAAGAAAAGAATGATAATTTCCGTAATGAGATAAGACATGGAATCCCTTCTGCCTTTAGGGTGAGGGTTTTCACCTCTCCCTGACCCTCTCCTGAGAGGAGAGGGAAACCTTCGAAGCATAAAAAACCCCGCACTCAGCGGGGTTTTTTTACTTAATCAATCTAAGAGAGAATTAAGCATTTTCACGCGCAATCGCACGGTAACCAATATCTTTACGATATTGAACGCCGTCGAAGGTTACTTTTTGGCAAAGTTCTAAAGCTTTTGCTTGTGCTTCACCAATGGTGTTGCCTAGTGCAGTTACGCAAAGTACACGACCACCAGCAGTGACAATCTCACCATTTTCATTGGCTTTAGTACCGGCATGGAACACTTTGGCATCGGTCATTTCGGTGTTTAAACCAGAAATCACATCGCCATTGCTAGACGTTTCTGGGTAGCCTTTAGATGCTAAAACAATACCAACAGTCTTACGCTCATCCCATTCAGCTTCTGCTGGCAAGTTACCTGCAATACCAGCCTTAACCAGATCAACCAAAGATGATTTTAAACGCATCATGATCGGTTGAGTTTCAGGATCACCGAAACGACAGTTAAACTCGATTACCTTTGGTTGACCTTGTTCATCAATCATCAAGCCAGCGTACAAGAAACCGGTGTATACGTGACCATCTGCTTTCATACCGTCAACGGTTGGGCGCATTACTTCTTTCATCACGCGCTCAAATACGTCTGCAGTCACCACAGGCGCAGGAGAGTAGGCACCCATACCGCCTGTGTTTGGACCTTGGTCGCCTTCAAAAATACGTTTATGGTCTTGAGAAGTGGCCATTGGCAAGATGTTGTCGCCATCAATCATACAAATGAATGATGCTTCTTCACCTGCAAGGAATTCTTCAATCACTACGCGAGAACCGGCATCACCAAATTTGTTGCCTGCCAGCATGTCATCAATGGCTGCAAATGCTTCTTCGTTGGTCATCGCCACGATTACGCCTTTACCTGCAGCAAGACCATCCGCCTTGATCACAATCGGCGCACCATTTTTTTCAACAAAGGCTTTGGCTGCATCAACTTCAGTGAATACGTCATAGAATGCAGTTGGAATGTTGTGGCGTTTTAAGAAATGCTTGGCAAATGCTTTAGAGCCTTCAAGCTGCGCTGCAAACTGGGTTGGACCCCAGATTTTTAAACCTGCTTCACGGCAAGCATCCACCACACCATTGACCAGCGGTGCTTCAGGACCAACCACGATTAAATCTACCGCATTGTTTTTTGCAAAGTCGATAATCGCCGCATTGTCTAAAATGCTTAAATTGATGTTTTCACATTTAGCTTCGGTTGCTGTACCTGCGTTGCCTGGTGCAACAAAAACTTTAGCAACTTTTTCATCTTGTGCGATTTTCCATGCCAATGCATGTTCACGACCGCCATTACCCAAAACTAAAATGTTCATTTAAAAAATCCCTCAAAATTGAATCCCTCCCAACCTCCCTTTAAGAAAGGGAGGGGAATCGCGAAAAACACTGTTCTCTTACGCGAAAAGTCCCCCTTTTTACAAAGGGGGATTTAGGGGGATGATTAAATACGACTTCTAATTAATTTAGTTAATTAGTGACGGAAGTGACGCATGCCAGTGAACACCATGGCAATACCAGCTTCGTCAGCTGCTGCAATGGTTTCTTCATCACGCATAGAACCACCCGGCTGGATAATGCATTTGATCCCTGCTTTCGCAGCGTTATCAATACCATCACGGAACGGGAAGAATGCGTCAGATGCCATCACTGCACCTTCAACCACGAGGCCTGCATGTTCAGCTTTAATTGCTGCAATACGCGCAGAGTTTACACGGCTCATTTGGCCTGCGCCCACACCGATGGTTTGACGGTTTTTCGCATACACAATCGCGTTAGACTTCACGTATTTCGCCACTTTCCAGGCAAAGATCATGTCGTCAATTTCTTGCTCGGTTGGAGCACGTTTGGTCACCACTTTAAGATCATCTTTGGTGATCATGCCCAAGTCTTGGTCTTGCACCAGCAAACCACCGTTGACACGTTTGTAGTCCATTTGTGGCGCACGTTCGTCAATTGCTGGTAATTCGCCACAGACCAGTACACGTACGTTTTTCTTCGCGCCAGTCACGTCCAAAACACCTTCAGCAACGCTTGGTGCAATAATCACTTCAACGAATTGACGGTCAACAATGGCTTGTGCAGTTGCAACGTCTAATTCACGGTTGAATGCAATGATGCCACCGAATGCAGATTCAGGATCGGTTGCATAAGCCAAGTCGTAAGCCGCTTGAATGCCGTCTAAAGATACCGCAACACCACATGGGTTGGCGTGTTTTACGATCACACAAGCAGGTTTCGCGAATGATTTCACGCATTCAAGCGCAGCATCAGTGTCGGCGATGTTGTTATAAGAAAGTTCTTTACCTTGCAGCTGTTTAGCTGTTGAAACAGATGCTTCAGTTGCCGCTGGGTCTACATAGAATGCAGCCGATTGATGCGGGTTTTCACCGTAACGTAAATCTTGTGCTTTGTTCAATTGTGTATTGAACGTACGCGCAAATTTGTCTGCTTCGCCTTGTTCTTTACCTACGCGAGCGCCTAAGTAAGATGCGATCATGCCGTCGTATTGTGCAGTATGTTCAAATGCTTTCACTGCCAGGTCAAAACGGGTTGCGTATGACAGGCTGCCTTCAGCTTTAAGCTCGGCAATAACAGTCGCATAGTCAGATGCGTTGACGACGATACCGACAGACGCATGGTTTTTCGCCGCAGCACGAACCATGGTTGGACCACCGATGTCGATGTTTTCAATCGCATCTGGCAGGGTGCAGTCAGGTTTTGCAACCGTTGCTGCAAATGGATAAAGGTTCACTACCACCAAATCGATTGCATCGATGTTGTGTTCTGCCATTACAGCTTCGTCTAGACCGCGACGAGCCAGAATGCCGCCATGAATTTTAGGATGTAAAGTTTTTACACGACCATCCATCATTTCTGGAAAACCGGTGTGCTCTGAAACTTCAACTACAGCGATATTGTTGTCTTTAAGCAACTTATATGTACCGCCTGTAGATAAAATTTCTACCCCAAGAGCCACTAGATTTTGTGCAAACTCAACAATTCCAGTTTTGTCAGAAACAGAGATTAAAGCGCGTTTAATAGTCATGATTTTCGTCACAGTTATCAAAAAACAGATTAAAACATTAGCAAAATGCGGTTAAAAAAAATGCCCACGAAAGCCGCGAGCATTTTATCATTTATTCACTCATTAAACCGTGAGCTTTTAACTTTTTACGTAAAGTACCACGGTTTAAGCCTAGAATCTCGGCAGCACGTGTTTGGTTACCACGTGTATATTCTAGAACTACAGATAAAAGAGGTTTCTCCATTTCTGCTAGCACCATGTCATACACCTGAGAAGGTTGCTCGCCTTGCAATTGAGCAAAGTAATGGCGAACTGCGCGATCAACGTGGATACGAAGAGCGACATCAGATTGTGCAGTAAAAATAGGAGATTTGCTATTCATGCGAATTAATCCGAAAAATCAGATATCACTTGGGTAAAGTGATATATAAATGTGGTCTATAAATAAATGAACCCCGTTTTAGATCCTAAAACGGGAGTTCTAAAACTGGAACATTTAGCTTGCCACAACTCACAGCGCTGGTCGAAAAATAAGCGTAACAATAGATTAATAATTGTTACAGACCAAAAATCGAAACGAAAAAACCTGCTCAATACGCGTTATTGAAAATAAGGCGCATTCTGCGAGTTTCTATTTGTTTTGAATTACTGAGGAGTATGCAGCACTAAGCTTACGTGGCGCGTATCATACCATTGTCTTAGAAAAAGTGAGCAAGAAAACTGCACTTTTTTTACATTTTTTTTTAATTTTTAAGGCTTGATAATTTCTAAATTATAGGTATCAAAGCTTTTTCGGGTCACTGGCAGCTGAATTTCAAACTTGAATGGGGTATTTTTTGGAATCCGCTCAATGCTGGCCAGACTTTTAATTAAATACTCTTTCGGTTCGAGTACATAGGACGCCACTTCTTCATTATCATCTTTTAAGGTGATTTTCAGTTTTGGCAATACCAAACTCTTGTCATGAAAATTGATCAGCTCGCCGGAGAACAAGGTATGTTCATGGTCATAGCGTTTCACCCGCACACGGTTAATTGAAATCAGGCTGTACTGCTTTTCAAAGGTTTCACAGTTAAACAGCTGGCAGACCCCGTTAAAAGCCACAGTCAGGGCAGGGCTGTTGTTCATGAATTTCGGGTTAAACCATAGAATCTGGAAAATCAGCAAACCGACCAGACTAAAATTGACAATACCCCACAGCGTGTAATAGCCCGCACCATGTTTCTTGCGTTCTTGCTGCAGTTCATTTTCAGACAGATTCATCGAGGGAATACTGGCAATCGGTTCGGTGCTGAAATAATTCAGATTGTTTAAGTAGGTCTTTAAATCAATATTGGAATGTTCAACCTTACGGTCAAAAATATCCAGCAGATGGGTTTCATGTGTGTCGTCAAAAGCCAGACCATGATCGGCCAGAACCGGCGAACTGACCTGTCCACCAGTAAAACCGTTGTATTCGAGCTGGGTTGGCGCAGGCTTTGGCTGCACCAGATGCGAGAGTGCATTAAAGGTAGAGGCACATTTGGGACAGCAAACCATGCCCTGAGCCACTGTAAGCTGTGCAACAGAAACTTTATAGGTGGTTAAACACTCGGGGCACTTGGTCTGCTTTTCACTCATAAGATCTATAGAGGTTGATTAATGCGGCTGGCGCTTCCCGGAAATTCGGCACCAGTTTTCTTCACGTTTTTCGACCTCTAATATATCAAAAAATTCAGAATAAACACTAGAAACTTCAGCAACTTGCTCTTCGATTACACCTGCAAGTGCGAACTCTCCCTCAGATTTGGTTAAAGTTGCGAATTCAGGCGCAAGCATCATTAACGGGCCAGCCAGAATGTTGGCAACCAGTACATCGGCTTTCTGATCTTTTAAGGTTTCATTAAACTCTTCAGGCAGACCGACAAACAGACGATCCAGTACGCCATTCAATTCAGCATTTTGCTGGGTGGCTAAAACCGCTTGTGGGTCAATATCAGTGGCATAGACTTTTTTCGCACCTAAAAGTAGGGCAGCAACACCTAAAATGCCAGAACCGCAACCATAGTCAATGACGATTTTATCTTTAACATCGGTTTTACCTAACCATTGCAGGCACAGGAACGTTGAGGCATGGTTACCGGTACCAAAGGCCAGACCCGGATCCAGTTTAATATTCACCGCATCTGCTTCAGGGGGCTCTAGCCATTCCGGTACAATCCAGAATTTTTCAGCAATCTGGATTGGCTCGTAATAATCCATCCATGAGCGTTCCCAGACCTGATCTTCCAGGAATTCGCTACGCATTGGTGCATCTGGCAGTTGAGTGCGAATGAAAGTTTCCAGCGCAGCCACATCAATTTCTTCGTTTTCGTCCTGTGCATAAATACCGGTCACAATCACCTTGTTCCACAGCGGTGTTTCGCCTGGAAGTGGTTCAAGCAAGTCCTGATTTTCAGCATCATCCAGCGTTACACTCACGGCGCCAAGTGAGCTGAGTAATGTTTCAGTAAAGTCGACTTGAGCTTGATCAACAGTAATATGTATTTGTAACCACTTCACAGGAATAACCTAATTTGTTTTTTCAAAAGGATATTGTAGCGGAAGGCAATCGGTTTCGCCTACCAATGTACAAAATAAAAAGGATGCCAGCGCGACATCCTTGGGTGAAAAAAGTACTTAACTGTTTGCCACCACAGGCTTGGGTTCGGCAATCGGCACAAAGCGGTTTAATAACATGCCAAAGATGGCGGCGAAGATATACATGAAAATAGAATAGACTGCCGCCGGCATGGCCACGGTTGAACTGGCCATAACGGTTAAGGCAATGGTCATGGCAAGCGTGCTGTTATGAATCCCAATTTCAAAGGCACTGGCACGGGCCTGGGCGCTATTAATCCCAAACAGGCGTGGGACGAAGTAACCAATCACCAGGCTGGAAATACAGAACAGTGCGGTAGCCAGGCCAATATCACCAATATAATTCAGGATATTGTGTCGCTCCTGCACAATAGCCCCGATGATAATTAAAATCAGAAAGATCACTGCAAAAATCCGTAACGGTTTATTCAGTTTCTCGGTCAGTCGCGGGGCATAATGACGAATTAGCATACCAATAATCACCGGCACAATAATAATCCCGAATACCTGCAAGATTTTACTGAATTGCAGGCCAATGCTTTGGTCAGCCTGTAAAAAGTGGGCAATTGCGAAATTGACGATAATGGGTAAGGTCAGTGCTGCAATCACCGAGTTAATTGCGGTTAAGGTAATGTTGAGCGCCAGATCGCCCTTAAATAAATAACTGAACAGGTTGGCGGTACTGCCACCCGGCGAAGCAGCCAGCAGCATCATGCCGACGGCCAGTAACGGCGGTAGTGCCAGAATTTTACATAATAAAAAGGCAATCCCGACCAGCAATACCAGCTGGCAAAATAGTGCGACCAGGACTGCTTTGGGGTGTTTGGTAACGCGTGCGAAATCTTTGGGCGTGAGTTCCAGCCCCAGCCCAACCATAATAATGGCCAGCGCCAAGGGCAGCATAACGGTAATAATGCCTGAATCCATATGACCTTCCTGTCAAATTTATCCTTGTGAGAAAAGACAGTTGCTTCATGCAAAATATCTTTTACTGTTTATTCAAATTACTCTATGACTTTCTGTTTTACCGAATTTAACGGCATTCGTCTAGCCAGTAAATGTCCAAAGATCAAGGCAAACATATACATGAAGATGGTGTAAATGGCGGCAGGAATGGCAATCTGGGTGCTTTGTAGTACCGACAGTGCCAGGGTTAAAGACAGCGCGGTGTTATGAATACTCATAAAGAAACCGCAGGAGCGCGCCTGCTGTTCGGAAATGTCCATCAGCTGTGGCAGCACATAACCGGCCACCAGACTGACAAAAGCATACAGGGCGGTGGCCAGTCCAACCTGTTCCATATACTGCCCCAGTTGATAGCGCTCCTGAAAGAGCGCGAAAAAGAACAGGGCAAAAATAAAATATACCGACATGCGCCGAATCGGTTTACTCAGCCGTTTGGCCAGCTCTGGAAAAGACGAGCGAATGGCCATTCCCAGACAGACTGGTACTAAAATTAGCAGGAAGGTATAGGCAATCCGCTCAATTGGCATGTTGATTTCGGTCTGATCGGCCATGAAATAGCGCATGGCAATACTAATCACAAAAGGCAGGGTTAAAATGGCCATCACCGAATTGATGGCGACCACAACAATATTTAAAGCCACATCGCCTTTATAGACATAGCTGAACAGGGCAGAGGTGGAACCACTAGGGGTAGCTGACAGCAACATTAACCCCACTGCCAGCAAAGGAGGTAGTTCTAAAAACAGGCAGAGAATAAATGCCAGTCCAACCAGCAAGACCTGCCGGGTAAACAAGGCAATAAAAATGACTTTCGGTTGCTGATTGACCCGAATAAAATCTTTAGGGCTGAGTAGCAAGCCCAAACCCATCATTAATACCGCCAAGGTTAGCGGTAGAAAGAAGGTAAAAATGCCGCTTTGCATGGCATCATCCTATTTAATTCTTATTTTCCCCAGTTTCAGTGTAATTGAGTTGAGTTTTAAATCAACCATAAAAATAATAAAAACAGCCATTTACTTGGTAATAAATGGCTGTTTTCTTGATTGAGTTCACATATTTTGGCTAGATGTGAATCGGGTTGGAGTTTACATTTGAGCAGGACGCGGCGGGGTAAATCCAAGGGCACATTTACCACGAACTTCTGCACCGGAAATGGTTGCCGTGGTTGCATTCATGTCTTGGCCACAGGTGGTATACAGTGCAGCTTCATCACCGTGAATATCGAGTTTTCTGTCTGCCGGGAAGAACTGTGGCTGGCAGGTACCGTTCCAGATAATGCCACGATAGGCAAAGCTGACCGCAGCACCTTGAGATTTGCCTTTACAGACATTCTGATAGCGCTGTGAATCGTACACTTTTTCAACTTTGTCATTTGCCTGTACAGCTGCAAATGGAGATAAACATAAACCGCAGAGGATGGATGAGAGGAGTATCTTCTTATTCATAATTCGTACCTGTGCTTGTTTGTAATGAGTACATGATTTAGGATAAAAAATAATCAAAATAAAACAACCTATATCTGGTTAATTTTTAATATGAAATGTTTTTATTTGCGGTATATCTGCAACGTTCATTTACATTGCCAGGCGATCAATCAGGTGAAAAACCACGAGAAAATCCAAATAAAATTGACTTAATCTGTCAACTTATACGCCGGCTTTTGCTATAATATTCTGTCATTTCTTTTTATCTCTCAATTTACCACTATGCATTATCCTAAAGTTTACGATGTCATTGTTATCGGCGGCGGTCACGCGGGTACGGAAGCGGCTTTGGCTGCGGCGCGTATGGGCCGACAAACCTTGCTCTTAACTCATAACATTGAGACTTTGGGGCAGATGAGCTGTAACCCGGCCATTGGTGGTATTGGTAAATCGCATCTGGTGCGTGAAATTGATGCCTTGGGCGGTGCGATGGCGCTGGCTGCCGATAAAGGCGGGATTCAATTCCGTATTCTGAACTCGCGTAAAGGTGCTGCAGTGCGTGCCACACGTGCGCAGGCTGATCGGGTTCGTTATAAAGCCGCGATTCGTGAAACGCTTGAGAACCAAGCAAACTTGGATATTTTCCAGCAAGCAGCAGATGACCTGATTGTTGAAGGCGATACTGTAAAAGGTGTGGTCACCCAAATGGGCATCCGCTTTGATGCCAAAACGGTAGTGCTGACTGCCGGGACCTTTCTGGGTGGCGTGATCCACGTGGGTCTGGAAAAATCAAGCGGTGGCCGTGCCGGTGATCCGCCCTCTATTTCTCTGGCACACCGTTTACGTGAATTACAACTGCCAGTGGGCCGTTTAAAAACCGGTACACCACCACGTATTGATGCACGTTCAGTTGATTTTTCGGTGATGACCCCACAACCGGGGGATTTCCCGTCTCCAGTGATGTCGTTCATGGGTGATGCCGCGATGCATCCTGAACAGGTTAACTGCTATATCACCCATACCAATGAAAAAACCCATGACATTATTCGTGGTGGTTTGGATCGTTCGCCAATGTATACCGGCGTGATTGAAGGGGTAGGTCCACGTTACTGTCCTTCGATTGAAGATAAAATTCACCGTTTTGCCGACAAAGATTCGCACCAAGTGTTCTTGGAGCCTGAAGGCTTAGATACCCACGAGCTGTATCCAAACGGTATTTCAACTTCACTGCCTTTTGATGTGCAGTTTGAATTGGTACGCTCAATCCGTGGTATGGAAAATGCCCATATTCTGCGTCCGGGTTATGCGATTGAATATGATTACTTTAACCCACAAGCGTTGAAATTCACTTTGGAAACCAAAGCCATTAATAACCTGTATTTTGCTGGTCAAATCAACGGGACTACTGGTTATGAAGAAGCCGGTGCGCAAGGTCTGCTTGCAGGTTTGAACGCTGCACGCCGTGCCTGGGATCAGGAACAGTGGACGCCAAAACGTGATGAAGCGTATATGGGCGTACTGGTTGACGACCTGATTACCTTGGGAACCAAAGAACCGTACCGGATGTTCACCTCACGTGCCGAATACCGTTTAATGCTGCGTGAAGATAACGCAGATCAGCGTTTAACCGCGATTGGCCGTGAACTGGGTCTGGTGGATGATGCACGCTGGAATGCTTACTGTGAAAAAATGGATGCAGTTGAGCGTGAGAAAGGCCGTTTACAGCACTTGTGGGCTGCGCCAAATAACCCGATGGGTAAAAAATTCGTTGAAATGACGGGTGCAGACCTTTCTAAAGAGTGTTCTGCAATTGACCTGCTAAAACGTCCAAACATCACTTTTGCGCAAATTGCCGAACTGACTGGTTCAGAAGTATCGCAGCAAGTCGGTGACCAGATTGAAATTGCGGTGAAATACGAAGGGTATATCAACCGTCAGCATGAAGATGTAGCGCAGATGAAACGTCTGGAAGAAACCAAAATCCCGGCTGATTTTGATTATGACGGCGTATCTGGTCTGTCGCGTGAAATCACCATGAAGCTGAAACAGGTATTGCCGGAAACTCTGGCACAGGCCAGTCGTATTCCAGGCGTGACTCCTGCGGCAGTTCAATTGGTGATGATCACCATTCGTAAAAATGCCCAAGCCCGTAAATCTGCTTAAAAGATCCTAATTTGTGAAAAAGCCCGCGGTTGAGATCGCGGGCTTTTTTTATGTGCTGAATAAATAAAGTGGAAATTGAGTTTAAGAAAAAAACAGATTTAAGCTGCAGATCTTATGATTTCACAGATGATGTTGGAAGCGTTACAGTCATCTTATCCAAACAGAGAGGAGTGCACGATGACCTTAAAAACCATTCGTTATAATACGGCTGAATTGGCATGCTAACAGAAATAGCATCCTGTTCAACTTCCCTAAAAATCAGCAGCGATAACAAAAAAATTGAAAAAAATGATAAGCAAATGTTAGGTCCCGGACTTGGGACCTTTTTTATTCATTGACTTGATGCACAGCGTCAGACACTTCTGCCGGTTCAATCTGTACCAGTTTTTTGCCAAAACTGCGCAGCCACCACACCAGTTGCGAGGTAAATGGTACATTGGAAATGACCTGATACAAGCCATTGTCCAGCTGGATAATCTGTTGGTCTTTGCTTAAACGGGTTTCTTCAAAATAATGCGCATCGGCTTCTGACATGGTCAGTTTCAACTCGATATTTTCAGTCGGCTTGCTGTAATCGACTCTAAAGCCCAGCGCGCCGGATTCAATATAGGCATCAATATCAAAATTAACCGGATGCAGGGCGCGGGAATTTAATACCTCCGCCGATTTAAAGCGATGCAGGGCAAAGGTCTGAATATCGGTTTTGTCGTGTCGGGTGCAAATCAGATAAATCACTGCACCTTTTTGTACCAGCGCCAGCGGATTCAGAATATAGGTCTTTTCTTCCGAAGCGGTGGTACGTGGATGGTAAACACATTCCAGCTGTTTATCCTGCAATAAGCCTTCATAAATGGCCTGTTGTGCGCTTTTATCGACCACTGGCGGAATCAGCGGCTGAATGGCCGGCACAATCCGCACCCGGTTAATCCACTGGCGGACATTGTTCTGGGTCGACAGGCTGCGCCGTGCCAGATCAAACCACGGAGTCATTTCCTCAATCAGGCTAGGTGGTAACAGATGTTTGAGATGTTCTTCCACCATCATAAAGGTGACTGCCTGTGAGCTGGTCATGTGCGGCAGGCTTTGTAGCGGTGCATCGGAGCGCCAGCGCCAGCCTTGCGGGACGGTGCCATTATTTTCAATCGGGAAGCGCTGCGAAATCTGGTTTAAATCACGCTGGATGGTACGTAGGCTGATATCAATGCCTTCACGTTGCAGAATTTCCTGTAATTCACGGGTGCCCATCCATTTTCCGGTAGAAAGGCGGGACAGGATTTGCCACTGGCGATAGAGGCTATTGGACGTTTCTTTTTCTTGTGTCGACATATTGGAATCAGCGCTGAGATAAATATTGGAGAGTACATGGCTATAGTCCACACAATAAGAAATGTCATGCTTTTTGGCAAGTGGCAGGCACGAGGTCTGGCCATAAATTGATACAAGATGAAGCAAAATAAGATTTGTTTTATCTGTACAGATCGGCGATAAAGAAAGGGTGAATGCTAAGTCACAATTATTGGCACTGGAATTGCTTATATAAAATTAGAAAGGATAACAATGATGAGGTTTGTATGCTGAAAGAAAATCAAGATACAAATTCAATAGATACAATAACATCAGACCATCTTTTAGAGCGGGTGCAGGTCTCGGTGACCGATATTTCGCTGCCGCAGCAAAAATCATCTGTATTATTCGAACAATTGAAATCTGAATTTTTTAATGAATTGTCGGGCGAACAGAGCCTTGCCGATAGTGCCGCGCAGAAAATCGAACAATGGCTGACCCAGCACAGTTTAGAAGAACTGACAGCACTGAATGATGCCGCCAAAGCACATTTTCTGTATCAGGGAATTACCTTTACCGTGTATGGCGATCAGGAAGGCACCGAGCGCACCATTCCTTTTGATATTATTCCGCGGGTTATGGCCCGGCAGCAATGGAATACAGTGGCCTTGGGCTGTGCCCAGCGTACCCGGGCGCTAAATCTGTTTTTACATGATATTTATCATCAACAGGATATTCTAAAAGCCGGTATCGTACCGGAACTGCAGGTGCTGACCCACGAAGCCTATCAGCCACATATGCTTGGTCATGGTCTGAAGGGTAAGGTCTATAGTCAGATTAGTGGCATTGACATTATTCGTGATCAGCACGGTGAATTTTTTGTGCTGGAAGACAATTTAAGAACGCCATCGGGTGTGTCTTATATGCTGGAAAGCCGTAAGATTAGCCAGAAACTGATTCCCCAGCTGTATCAGCAGAATAATATTCAGGGCATCGAGCATTATCCGCAGCTTTTAAAAGAAATTCTGGCCGAAAATGCCTATGTCGATCAGCCTTTTATTGTGGTGCTGACCCCGGGGCGCTATAACAGTGCCTATTATGAACATGCATTTTTAGCCCGTGAGATGGGTGTACCTTTGGTAACATCGAGTGACCTGTTTGTATTAAATGACAAGGTTTATGTGAAAACGGTGCGGGGCAAACAGCAGGTTGATGTAATTTATCGCAGGGTAGATGATGCATTTTTAGACCCGCTCTGTTTCAGACCGGACAGCACCCTGGGTGTGCCGGGCCTGATGTCGGCCTATTTACAGCATCACGTCGTCATCGCCAATGCGCCGGGTACCGGGGTGGCCGATGACAAATCCATTTATCCTTATGTCGATAAAATGATTCATTTCTATTTGGGTGAACAACCAATCTTAAATAATGTCCCGACCTATCAATGCCGCGAAGCAGATGATCTGGCCTATGTGCTGGAACATCTGGAACAGTTGGTAGTGAAAGAAGCACAAGGTTCAGGTGGATATGGCATGCTGATTGGTCCTCAAGCCTCCGAGGAGCAACTGGCCGAGTTTAAAATGAAAATTCTGGCCGCACCGCAAGCCTACATTGCCCAGCCGACCCTGAATCTGTCGGTGAGTCCGACCTTAACCGAACAGGGCATTGCCGAACGGCATATTGATTTACGTCCTTTTGTGCTCAGCTCGCCTTATCGTACTGAAATTGTTCCCGGTGGCTTAACCCGTGTGGCCATGCAGGCCGGTTCGCTGGTGGTCAATTCATCTCAAGGTGGTGGCATTAAAGATACCTGGGTGGTTGATCCCTTACATTCATAACAACTCCCAAGGAGAATCATGTGATTTTACTGAGTCGTAATGCACAGCAGATTTTCTGGTTGGGTCGTTATTTGACCCGCATCCAGTATTTATGCAGTCAGTTTCCATTTAAATATAATGATGATGCCTTGCAGTATGCACACGCCTTCTGTTTGCCAGCCTTTGATGCGGCATCTTTAAATGAGCTGATTCTAAATCCGGAACAGCCCGCCTCTTTTCATCAGCAGTTTCAGTATGCCAAAGATAATATTCAGGATTTACGCGGGGTCTTGTCGGCACATGCCTATGCCGAATTAAACCAGTACATTAAAAATGCCAAAGAAAATCCAGCCTATATCTGTGATGTAGTTGGAGATTGTCATGAAGTCTTAGAAGCTGAAGCATCTGATATTTTCCTGTTCTTTAAACTGGGGCAGCATCTCGAGCAACTGGACCGGCAATTGCGCTTAAAGCAGGATATTCAGGGCACGGTCTATTATATTGAAGTGGTGGTAGGGTTATTGACCCAAGCCGGCTGGGATTCTTTACCCGAAATCTGGATGAAGCTGAAGCAGCAGCCCGACAGCATGCATTTTTACCAGTTTAGTGACCATATCCAGCAACTGTTCGAGGCCGATGCATGAGGCTCATGATTAATCACCAGACCCATTATCATTATTCGGCACCGGCCTGTAACAGTATTCAATATATTAAAATGACCCCGCCGAACAATGCCCATCAACAGGTTCATCATTGGGCGATTAGTGTGCCAGGGGAATCCGAGATTAAACAGGATGCTTTTCAGAATATCTGGATGACCAGCACCCAGCGCTTTAGCTATCAAAGTCTGAGTATTATGGCGCAGGGCATTGTCGAGTTGCGTCCGCAGACGCGATGGGGCCTGCAAGATCAGCTGAATCCCTATCTATTTTTACAACCAACAGCCAGCACGCTGTGCAGCCCTGAAATGCAGTGTTTTGCACGGCAGTATGTGTTGCAGGTGAATCGTGACAACCTGATCCGTTTGTCAGAAGCGATTTTAAGCCATATGCCATACCGTCCGGCCCAAACTTCGGTGCAGACCACCGCCATTGAAGCCTTTCAGGCCAAACAGGGCGTCTGTCAGGACCATGCCCATGTGCTGATTGCCATGTGTAAATCTTTAGGCATCCCGGCACGTTATGTTTCCGGTTATTTATATAGCAGCAACAGTTCACATCTTGCCAGCCATGCCTGGGTAGAGGTATTTTTAGAACAGCACTGGTACTGTTTTGATGTCAGCAATCTGGCTTTTCAGCCAGACTCGCATGTCTATCTGGCCGTCGGGCGGGATTATTGGGATGTGGCGCCGGTCCGTGGCGTAAGAGAAAAAGGCGGCATCGAGCACATGCAGACCATGGTGCAGGTTCTGGCCTGCTAAGTAATGGATGACAATTAAAAGGATAATGCTATGACGTATTGCTGTGCGCTGCGTTTAAAAGATGGTCTGGTGTTTATTAGTGATTCGCGTACCAATGCCGGGGTCGATCACATTTCGGTATTTCGCAAGCTGTATACCTTTGGGGTGGAAGGCGAGCGCCTGATTACCATTCAGACCTCGGGCAACCTAGCGACCACACAGGCAGTCATCGGTCATTTAAAAAATCATCTGACTTTAAACCAGGAACCGCATTTATATAGTGTCAAAACCATGTTTGAAGTGGCAGAATTGGTGGGCTGCTTGCTGAAAAAAGTCATTCAGGATGTCACTGACGATAAAGACGAGCAGCATAATTATTATTGCAATTTGCTGGTGGGCGGGCAGATTAAAGGCGAGCCGATGCAGCTGTATCATATTTATCCGCAAGGCAATTTTATTTGCGCCACGCGTGATACGCCGTTTTTCCAGATTGGAGAAAGCAAATATGGCAAACCAATTCTTGACCGGGCCTTACGCTATGATATGTCGCTGGAAGATGCCTTACGCTGCGGCCTGATTTCTTTTGATTCCACTTTACGTTCCAATGTGTCCGTGGGTATGCCGCTGGACTGTATGGTTTATCATAAAGACAGCCTGCATATTCCTTTGGGCAAACGTATTTGCGAAGAAGACCCGTACTTTGAATATATCAGCAAGCAGTGGTCCGATACCTTAAGACGCGGGTTGCAGGAATTGCCGGTGCCAACCGAAGATTATTTGACTTAAAAGCTCAGTCCCTTTATTTTAATCAAGTTTTCCTTGAATGATAAATCCTTAAGAAAATCAAAAAATATTCGTACAGATCATGATGAGGACTTGAATATGTTTCAGCTTTGCTATGCCAGCCAGAGTACCTCGACGGCTGAAAATTTACTGCAAGATTTACGCAATATTCTGATCGAAGCGCGCAATGCTAATACCCAGCATCAGGTATCGGGTGTGCTGTGCTATGCGGAGGGTTATTTTTTTCAATGTCTGCAAGGTGATGAACAGGCCGTTCAGGAAATTTTTGCCGGGATTGTTGGTGATCCGCGTCATCAGAATATCCAGATTTTTACCGAGAATCATGTTGCCCAGCAGCGTTTTCAGGATTGGGCCATGAAATATGTGATGCGTAATAGCGAGATCAAAGCCTATTTCCAGCAACTCGGTCATGCGCAATTTTTACCGCATCAATTAAATGCCACACAGGTTGATGGATTGCTTCAGGTGCTATATGAGGCGCTAAATCATTCGGTGGTAGATGAGGTGGCTTAAATCTGCTGCCTGCGTTATAAAAAGAATAAAAAAAGAACCTCCATTGAGATTCTCTTTTATTGAAAAGATTAAATAACTTTACGGTCCGGACGCTGGGTTAAGCGGCACAACAGCTCATAACCAATGGTGCCATTGGCTGCTGCGACATCATCCACTAATCGTTGCTTGCCCCAAAGCTCGACTTCCGTGCCTAACTGAACATCCAATCCAGTTACATCAATAGCAATCATATCCATGGCAACACGACCGACTACAGCTGCTTTTTGGCCTTTAATGGCGACAAAATTCTGCGCAAAGAAGGCACGTGGATAGCCATCACCGTAGCCAATGGACACAATAGCCAGTTGCATAGCTTTATCGGCAGTAAAGGTCGAGCCATAACCAACCTGTTCACCGGCCTGAATCTCATTTAAGGCAATAATTTCTGCGCTAAAGGTCATCACCGGTTTTAAATCTAGTGCATAAATATCTCGGTCTGCAAACGGAGTTGCGCCATAAAGCATGATGCCGGGACGGACAAAATCAAAATGCAGTTCCGGATATTTATAAATAGCAGCAGAATTACAGCACGAAGCTAAAATCGGTGCGCAGTCGTTTTTTACTTCCAGAAACTGACGGATCTGTTCATCATTCAGTGGATGATCAGCATCTGCATTGGCAAAGTGCATCGCCAGAACACAGGTAAAGCCGGCCGATTTTAATTGCTGAATGATCTCTTTAATCACCTCAAGTTTAAAGCCCAGACGGTTCATGCCGCTGTTGAGCTTAACCCAGACTTTCAGATTTTTAGAGATATAGGCATCTTTGTGCGCAATGAGCCATGTAACCTGTTCAGGCTGATGCACCACAATCTCGATATTCTGTTCAATGACAATTGGCATTTCATCTTCAGTGAACACGCCTTCAATCAAGGTGATGGGTTGCTGGAACCCCAGTTCACGAATTTCTAGTGCTTCTTGTAAACAGGCGACACCAAAGGCATCGCTGTTTTGTAAGGCTGCTAAGCAGTCTTTAACGCCATGTCCATAAGCATTGGCTTTGACCATACTGACAATTTTGGCAGTCGGGGCAAGTTGTCTGACACGGTTTAAATTATATTGAAGCGCAGCGCGATCAATATAAACTGTAGCTTGGCGCACCCTTATTTACTCCTACAGGGTCATGAAAAGGTAATGATGGCTGAATTATTCATCATCATCGTACTGAGCATAAAACTCAGGGGAAAGGTTACTAAAGCGGGTGTATTGGCCTTCAAACGCCAGACGCACGGTGCCAATCGGGCCGTTACGCTGCTTACCAATAATAATTTCGGCAGTACCGGCTTCTTTAGATTCCTTGTTATAGACCTCATCACGGTAAATGAACATGATCAAGTCGGCATCCTGCTCAATCGCACCCGATTCACGTAAGTCGGACATCACCGGGCGTTTGTTGGGACGGTTTTCCAGCGAGCGGTTGAGCTGGGAGAGGGCAATGACCGGACATTGCATTTCTTTGGCCAGGGCTTTCAAGCTACGCGAAATTTCTGAAATCTCGCCGACACGGTTATCGCCCATGCCCGGTACTTTCATCAGCTGCAAATAGTCGACCATGATACAGCCGAGTTTGCCGCCGTGCTGTTTGGCAATTCGGCGCGCACGCGAACGTACTTCGGTTGGAGGGAGCGCTGATGAGTCATCAATGTATAAATGCTTTTCTTGTAGCTGTAAAATGGTGCCGGTGACTTTGGACCATTCATCGCCGCTGAGTTTGCCGGAACGTAAATTCCCCTGATGCACTTTGCCATACGAGGAAATCAGACGCATGGCAATTGAATCGGCTGGCATTTCCATGGAGTAAACCAGCGCCGGCAGGTCGTTATTGAACAGTACACTTTCAACCAGGTTCATGGCAAAGGTGGTTTTACCCATTGACGGACGGGCCGCAACAATAATCAGGTCGCCAGCTTGCATCCCCGAAGTTTTATTGTCCAGCTCGACAAAGCCGGTGGTCAGACCGGTAATGTTGCCATCCATTTGCGACAGTTCATTTAACTTGTCGAAGACATCGGCCACGACGGTATTAATGGCTTTCGGACCGGCATTTTTCTTGTTGTTATTGTGCTGCTCGGCAATCTGGAAAATATTGGTTTCAGCGAGGTCTAGAATTTCACTGACAGTGCGGCCTTTGGTGTCATAGGCATTTTGCAGAATTTCCGAGCTGACTTTAATCATGTTTCTTAAGGTCGAAAACTCTTTAATTTTAGCCGCATAAGTTTCCAGGTTATAGAAACTCGATGGTGAATCGGCCATCAGCTGCATGAGATATTCTTCACCACCAATGGCATCAAGCAGATTGTGCTTGATCAGCCAGTCATTGACCAGAACGGCATCATAAGGGGAGTTTTCTTTGGCCAGGGTATCAATGGCACGGTAAATATATTTGTGTCGCGTGGCGTAGAAATCGGATTCCTGTAATACATCTCCGACCTGTTCCAGTGATTCGGCCACGGTCATGAGGGCAGCCAGAACGGCCTGCTCAATGGCCAGGTTATGCGGCGGGGTGCGAAACTCTTTGAGTGCACCGGAATCGTTGCTGGAACTCTCTGTTTTGACTGGAGTTGGTTTGGTGTTGGCCAGCGCCTGTGACATATAATTCCCTGATTTTAATACGATGAATACCAAATAAAACCGGTGGTCTTATAGCATGAATTCAATAAACGGTGTAACCACAAATCATACGCGCTCTGGCAAAAAAAGCGAGCAGATTTTAAGAACGGATAGCTTACAAAAAGGTGAGGAGATTTTTACAGAAATAAAAAAAGAGCATGCCAAGGCATGCCCTTTTTTCTTGCGAGAAATTACTCAGATACGATAGTAACGAGAACTTCAGCAACAACATCATGGTGCAATTGGATTGCGATGTTGAATTCACCAGTGTGACGAAGCGCACCGTTTGGTAAACGAACTTCTGAACGGTCTACTTCTAAACCAGCGTTCGTTAACGCGTCAGCGATGTCACGAGTACCGATTGAACCGAATAATTTACCTTCGTCACCCGCTTTCGCAGTGATTACGATATTTACTTCGTTCAGTTGGTCAGCACGTGCTTGAGCAGCAGCCAATACTTCAGCTTCTTGCTTCTCAAGTTCAGCACGACGAGCTTCAAAAGCAGCAGTGTTTGCTTCAGTCGCAGCAACTGCTTTACCTTGAGGGATAAGGAAGTTACGGCCGTAACCAGCTTTAACTGATACTTTATCGCCTAATTTACCAAGGTTTTTAATGCGTTGTAATAAGATAATATCCACAGCTCAACCTCACTTATGATTGTCAGTGTAAGGGATCAACGCTAAGTAGCGAGCTTGTTTGATCGCAAGCGCTAATTGACGTTGGTAACGAGCTTTAGTACCTGTAATACGGCTAGGAACGATCTTGCCGTTTTCAGTGATGTACTGTTTTAAAGTATCGATATCTTTGTAGTCGATGTACGTAACGTTCTCAGCTGTAAAGCGGCAGAACTTGCGACGACGGTAAAAACGTGCCATTGATGTTCTCCTTATGCTTCAGCAGAGTCTTGGTTAACTTGTTGTGCTTCTTCACGTTGAGCTTTACGCGCACGTTTTTCTTCAGCACTCTTAGCCAGTAAAGACTCTTCAGTGATAGCGTTTTCACGACGGATGATTAAGCTACGAAGGATCGCGTCGTTATAACGGAACAATTCTTCAAGTTCATCAAGAGTCGTTTGACCACATTCAACGTTCATTAAAATGTAGTGCGCTTTGTGAATTTTGTTAATTGGGTAAGCCAATTGACGACGGCCCCAATCTTCTAAACGGTGAATTTGACCTTCAGCTTCTTTGATGTGAGTCAGGTAACGTTCTACCATACCCACAACTTGATCGCTTTGGTCTGGGTGTACCAAAAGTACGATTTCGTAGTGACGCATTGTCAGCTCCTTACGGTTTATGCAGCCCCTGACCAAATAGCCAGAAGCAAGGAGTCACAACCAGGGTTGTGTCGCAAAATTGCGAAGCGTGAATTTTAGTGCTTTTGCTAACGAAATACAAGCCATTGAACAAAGAGCTTGATCACTTATTTCAACAAAAGAGTGAGGTGGGGGAATTATGGTAATAAGCTTACTAATAGAGAGTAAGTATCTATAAATCAGAAAAGAGATCGAAGAAAAGAAAACTGGAATTAGAAGGGGAGTCCCATCTTAAAAGATAGAGAGGGCTCTATCTTTTAAAAGAGGATGATTGAATTTGCAGGAGCTTGCGCAGTAATGCTGAAGCTTAAACTGATCACGGTAATTAAAATTACAGAGAACAGGAAAAAGCGTTTTGCCCACAGCTGATCATTTTCTGCTTTAAAGCCGAGGATGGCAATGTACAGCCAGTAAATACACAGGGCATTTAAAATCAGCAGATATAACCAGTTGGCATATCCAAATACAAATAAGGCATTCATGACCACTGTAAACAGAATCACATAAATTAGCGACTCTACTTTGGTGCGATACACAGAACGCGCCACAGGTAAAATTGGAATACCTGCATTTTTGTAGTCATCGAAGCGGTAAATGGCAATCGCCCAGGAATGCGGCATTTGCCACAGTGCATAGCCCAGAAAAATAAGCAGGGCAGCCAGGTCAAACTGGTTTGCAACCGCAGTATAACCAATAACCGGTGGGCTTGCGCCCGAAATACTACCAATAATGGTCTGATGAATGGTGGTGCGTTTGGTCCATAAGCTATAAAAGCCGACATAAACTACAAAACCAATCACGGCAAAAAGGAAAGCGTACGCATTTACCCCAAACCATAAAATGCTAAAACCCAGTACACCCAGCACTAAAGCAAACACTAAAGCAACCGGAACTGAAATGGTTTTTTTTACCATCGCACGATTTTGTGTACGTTGCATTTTTTGGTCGATGTCTTGGTCAATTACGTTATTAACCACACATCCAGATGCCACTACCAGGGTAGTGCCCAGAAGGGTAAGAAGCAGGAGAAGGAAATCTACAGAACCTTGAGTGGCTACAAAGTAGCCACCCAAAGTGGTAACGAAGTTACCGAAGAGAATTCCTGGCTTAGTCAGGAATAAATACTTTTTCAGCATGACAACCAGTTTAGATCATCATGTTGTAGTGAAGGTAGTTCATAATCCATACTGAACCGACTAACAGAATAGCGATACAGAGGATTGTATAAATAAACGCAATCACGTTCCAGCGTTGTTCTGAAGACGAGTTCATGTGCAGGAAGTAAACTAACTGTACAAGAACCTGAGCAACCGCAGTAATCGCAATAACTGTGACCAGCAGACCGCGGCTAAAACCACCTGCCATAACCATACCAAAAGGAATAACGGTTAAAATAACAGACAGGATAAAGCCAACAGAGTACTGCTTGAAGTTACCGTGTGATGCGCCAGCAGCGTTGTGATCGTGACCCATTATAGAACTCCCATCAAGTAAACGACGCTGAATACACAGATCCATACGATGTCAAGGAAGTGCCAGAACAAGCTTAGGCAAGCAAGACGACGCATGTTAGGTAGAGTCAAACCATATTTCTTGATTTGAATCATTAACACGATCATCCATACCAGACCAGAAGTAACGTGAATACCGTGCGTACCAACTAAAGTAAAGAACGCAGATAAGAACGCACTAACGCTTGGGCCATGACCAGCGTGAACTAAATGATTGAACTCATATAGTTCCATGCCAATAAAGATCGCACCGAAGATCCATGTGATGCCTAACCAAGTTAAAACTTTAGCAACATCTTTTTTGTATGCAGCCAGAACTGCAAAACCAAAGGTTACTGAAGAGATCAGCAGGGCGAAGGTTTCAGTTAAAACGAAACCTAAAGACTCGCCAAAAAGATCTTTTGCACTTGGAGTACCAACTGGAACGTGGCTGCTTAATACAGCGAATGCAATGAAGAGTGTACCGAAAATGATCAAGTCACTCATCAAGTAAGTCCAGAAACCAAAGACAGTGATGTCAGTATCATCGTGATGATGATGCTCATCGTGTCCGTGGTTGTCGTGATGAAGTACCTCAGCCATTGTCTTAGTCCTTCTTCAAGTGTTTTTCAAGTAAGGCATAACGTTCGTTTTCAATGCGTTCTACTTCTGCTGCAGGAACATAGTAGTCCACTTTCTTCGTGAACGAGCTCACGATGAACGAAATGATAGACGCGATAAACGTTACAACTACTAACCACCAGATGTGCCAGATAAGTGCAAAGCCCATTACTGTGATAAACATAGCAATCACAAAGCCCGCAGCACGGTTGGTTGGCATGTGGATGTCTTCGTACTTCGCTGGTTTCGCGTAAGCTACGCCATTCTCTTTGTCAGTCCAGAAAGTATCAATACCATTGATCTTTGGAAGATGCGCAAAGTTATAGAACGGAGCAGGAGATGAAGTCGCCCATTCAAGGGTACGGCCATCCCAAGGGTCGCCAGTGTGGTCAAGACGCTGGTTACGTTGCAAGAAGCCAACAATGATTTGCATCAAGAAGCATGCAATACCAATGGCAATCATTACCGAACCCACCATCGCGATCATGACATATGGGTCCCAATCTGGGTTGTCATATGTGTTCAGACGACGCGTCATACCCATGAAACCAAGGATATATAGCGGCATGAACGCAAAGTAGAAACCTAAGAACCAGAACCAGAATGCAGCTTTACCCCAAGTTTCATTCAGTCTCCAACCAAACATTTTTGGCCAGTAGAAAATGATACCTGCGAACATCGCGAATACTACACCACCAATAATTACGTTATGGAAGTGAGCGATCAGGAATAAAGAGTTGTGTACCAGGAAGTCCGCTGGTGGAACTGCCATTAATACACCTGTTAAACCACCGATACCGAAAGTCACTAGGAAGCCAAGTGTCCACAGCATTGGAGTTGTGTAGGTGATGCGGCCCTTGTACATGGTGAATAACCAAGAGAAGATTTTCACACCCGTCGGGATCGCAATAATCATGGTCATGATACCGAAGAACGCGTTAACGTTGGCACCTGCACCCATGGTAAAGAAGTGGTGAACCCATACAACGAAAGACAATACAGTAATTGCTACAGTTGCATACACCATTGATTTGTAGCCGAACAACGTTTTACGAGAGAACGTCGCAACAACTTCTGAGTAAATACCAAATGCTGGTAATACCAAGATGTAAACTTCAGGGTGACCCCAAGTCCAGATCAGGTTTACATACAACATTGGGCTACCACCCATGTCGTTTGTAAAGAAGTGGAAACCGAAGTAACGGTCAAGCGTTAACATTGCAATTGTTGCAGTTAACACAGGGAACGCAGCAATGATCAGTACCGCTGTACATAAAGATGTCCAGGTAAAGATCGGCATGTCCATTAACTTCATGCCAGGCGCACGCATCTTGATGATGGTAACGAAGAAGTTAACACCCGTTAGAAGCGTACCTAAACCGGAGATCTGTAATGCCCAGATGTAGTAGTCCATACCTACGCCTGGAGAGTATTCAATACCTGACAGTGGAGGATAAGCCATCCAGCCTGTTGCAGCGAACTCACCAATTGCAAGTGAAACCATCATCAGACCCGCAGCACCAGCGAACAGCCAGAAGCTTAAAGAGTTTAATAATGGGAAGGCAACGTCACGAGCACCAATCTGTAAAGGTACAGAGATGTTCATCAAGCCTACTACAAGACCCATTGCCACGAAGAAGATCATGATTACACCGTGCGCGGTGAAGATCTGGTCGTAGTGCTCAGGGTGTAAATAACCTTCGCCACCACCTCGTGCAAGGAATTGCTGAAGACGCATCATGATCGCATCGGCGAAACCACGCAGCAGCATGACCACAGACACGATGATATACATGATACCAATTTTTTTATGGTCTACAGATGTGAACCATTCATTCCACAGGTAACCCCATTTCTTGAAGTAGGTAATACCCGCAACAAGAACGAGACCGCCCAGGATCATCATTACAACTGTAGCCTGTACGATTGGATCGTACGGAATTGCATCTAGTCCTAACTTACCAAACATGTCTTATTCCTCTACAGAAGCAGTCGCATGTTCAACGTTTACATGAGCTTCTGAAGCAGGCGCTTCAAGCGCAGTTTCAGCTTGAGCTGAATGGTCTGCACCATGATAGTTACTCATGTATTTATTGATCACAGATTCAAACAAGCCTTGCTCTACAGAAGAGTAATAAGTCACAGGATGTGGCTGAGTCTTATAAGGACCTTCTGCTTCAGCAGTTGCAGCAAGTTTTTTCTCTAGTTCTGTTTTCGCGTTACGAACCATTGCATCAATTTGTTTCTGTGAACGGTTACCGTCACGTAAAGATGCAAATTCAGCTTGATCTAGAACTGTTTTTTGAACAGCTTCAGGATTGATCGTTGTGCCTTGTCCGGCTTTAACCGCAGTTACCCATTGATCAAAATCAGCTTCAGTTACAGAGTGAGCAAGGAAGCGCATTTGAGAGAAACCGTAACCTGAGTAGTTAGACGAGAAGCCGCGGTATTGACCGGTGCTGTTCGCTAATAGGTTCAGGTGAGTCTGCATACCCGCCATTGCATAAATCTGACCAGACAATGCAGGGATAAAGAACGAGTTCATTGTAAAGTTGGATGTTAAGCGAAGGCTTACCGGCGTTTGCTCTGGGAAGCGGATTTCGTTAACAGTCGCAATGTTCTGTTCTGGGTAGATGAAGATCCATTTGAATTGTTCAGCAATAACCTGAACAGTTAATGGAGCCTTATCTGACTCGATTGGACGGTATGGGTCATACTTGTGGGAACCCCACCAAGTTAACCAAGCTAGAATACCAATAATAATAACCGGGATACCCCAAACCACAATTTCAATCGCAGTAGAGTGTGCCCATGTTGGTTTATAGTCTGCATCTTTATTTGATGCGCGATATTTCCAACCAAACCATAATGCCATGATGATTGAAGGAATCACCACTAATAGCATCAAGTAGATCGCAGTCATCATCAGGTTCGATTGACCTTCAGCAACTGGACCTTGCGAGTTTAGAAGTACCATATCACCACCGCACCCGGTTAAGAGTGCAGCCATCGTAGATAAAGACAATACAGCTAAAATCGTTTGTCTCATTTTACAACCTCGGTGAAGAGTCCCATTCCCTAATTTAATTATGGGATAGCGATTATAGTGTCGCATGATTGATAAGTATTTTTTTTGACGCAAAAATCCTTGTTAATCATGATACACCGCTACGTTGTAGGGCATTATGCCTGATATCGACAAACTAAGCTACTCAAAAAGCGCCTTTAAAGGACTGTAATAAAAACCGATTTTGTCACTCGGAATTAACTTTTTTACGAAATATTTTTATTTGTATATCAATGTAATGAATAAAAAAGGGATGAAATTTCATCCCTTTTTTTGATCTTTTATTTTTCTTGCTTTACGACTTTGGTTTTGGCCAGTTTGTCATGCAGGGTCTGACGTTTTTCACCCAAAGCGAAGATATAATCGGCAATTGTAATAAACGGCATGAATAACAGATTCAAAATAATGAAAACCAAGGTACGCAGCGCAAACACGCGGGTCAGGCCTACTTTGCTGTGGTCTTCAGCGTCGACAATCTTGATTTTGGTTAAACGTTTACCAATACTCTGGCCACTTTTGGCCAGCAGAAACGCCTGAATCCCGAGCATAATCAGCAGGTAAATAGCCATCATTTGCCAGGCATCGGCAGGAATCAGGCGAAACAGTTCCGACTGTAATTGCACCGCCTGATCAGAGCTGGTGGCTGACTGCATTTTCTGTTGCAGTTCAGACAGTTGACCAAACTGGTCCTGCGTTAAAAAGAAAGATGGAATGGCGGCAGCCGGTAACCACAGCAACAGGTCAATAATTTTCGCCAGTGCACGGGTGCCGATAGAGGCCAGTTCAGTTTGAGCAGCTTTTGCTTGCGGCTGGTTCAGGCTTGAATTGTTATAGCTGGCGGTATTCTGTGGCTGCTGAAACGGTGATGCTTCTGGTGTGGCCGGCGCAGGCTCGTAGCCTTCAGGTTGATATACAAGTTTACCTTGGGTGAGCTCACCTAAAGCTTTCCATTCTGTCATCCCTTGATGCCATGCAAGATCTGTCAGTAACACTTGCTGGCTGGCAAGCATCTGGTTCACTTGCTCCAGGGTATATGGACCGGCTTGTTGATTATTTCGTGCCAAGTAAATCTGCATAAAGTTTAAATCTCAAATCTATAAATAAAAAAGACCCAATGAATGGGTCTTTTTTAACATGTTTTATTAAGCTTGTTGAGCTTTTTCTTCAGCAAGGAAGAACCAGGTGTCTAATACTGAGTCTGGGTTCAGCGACACAGATTCAATCCCTTGTTCCATCAGCCATTTTGCCAGGTCAGGGTGGTCAGAAGGACCTTGACCACAGATGCCGACATATTTACCGGCTTTACGGCAAGCATGAATCGCCATCGACAGCAGGGCTTTTACCGCTGCATCACGTTCATCAAACAGGTGAGAAACAATACCTGAGTCACGGTCTAAACCAAGGGTTAACTGGGTCAAGTCGTTTGAACCGATTGAGAAACCGTCGAAGTGTTCAAGGAATTGCTCAGCCAACAGGGCGTTGGTTGGTAATTCACACATCATGATCACTTTCAGACCATTTTCACCACGTTTCAGGCCATTTTGTGCCAGCAGTTCCATCACACGTTTCGCTTCAGCCACAGTACGTACAAATGGAATCATGATTTGTACGTTGGTTAAGCCCATTTCATCACGGACTTTTTTCAGTGCGCGACATTCAAGCTCGAAGCAGTCACGGAAGTTGTCTGATACATAACGGCTTGCACCACGGAAGCCCAGCATTGGGTTTTCTTCTTCCGGCTCGTATAACTTACCGCCAATCAGGTTGGCATATTCGTTTGATTTGAAGTCAGACATACGCACGATGACTGGCTTGTCTGCAAACGCGGCTGCCAGCGTTGAAATACCTTCCACCAGTTTTTCAACATAGAATTCAACTGGAGAAGTATAACCCGCAGTACGTGCCATTACGGCTGCACGTGTTTCACGTGGCAAGCTGTCAATATTCAGTAGTGCTTTTGGATGCACACCAATCATACGGTTAATGATGAACTCAAGACGTGCCAGGCCAATGCCTTCGTTTGGAATTTGCGCGAAGTCAAATGCACGGTCCGGGTTACCCACGTTCATCATGATCTTGAACGGCAGCGCAGGCATCGACTCGATTGAGTTACGTTGTACTTCAAAATCTAAAGCACCTTCGTAAATGAAACCGGTATCACCTTCAGCACAAGATACTGTCACTTCCTGACCGTCAGTCAAGACTTCAGTGGCATTACCACAACCCACAATTGCAGGAACACCTAATTCACGCGCAATAATCGCAGCGTGACAGGTACGACCACCACGGTTCGTGACAATGGCAGCGGCACGTTTCATCACTGGTTCCCAATCCGGGTCGGTCATGTCAGAAACCAGTACATCACCGTCTTGGACTTTGTCCATTTCTTTAATCGAGGTTACGATGCGAACCTTACCAGAACCGATACGCTGACCAATTGAACGGCCTTCACACAACACAGTGCCGCGTTGTTTCAGCAGGTAGCGTTCCATGGTGCCCACGTTTTGACGGCTTTTCACTGTTTCCGGACGCGCCTGAACAATGTAAATTAAACCGTCATCACCATCTTTGGCCCATTCGATGTCCATTGGTGCACCATAGTGCTCTTCAATGATTAACGCCTGTTTTGCCAGTTCTTGCAGTTCGTGATCGTTTAAGGCGAACTGTTGACGATCCGCTTTTTCAACATCAACCACAACCACAGATTTACCAGCCGCACCTTCTTCACCATAAATCATTTTCTGGTGTTTAGAACCAAGGTTACGACGTAAAACCGCATGCTTACCTGCTCTTAACAGCGGCTTAGAGATATAGAATTCGTCAGGGTTAACCGCACCTTGTACCACCATTTCACCCAGACCGTAAGAAGCCGTAATAAAGACTGCATCACGGAAACCAGATTCTGTATCCAGGGTGAACATTACACCTGCGGCACCTGTTTCTGAGCGCACCATGCGTTGTACGCCAGCAGACAGGGCAACAACATCATGGTCAAAGTTTTGGTGTACACGGTAAGAAATTGCGCGGTCGTTGTACAAAGAGGCAAATACTTCTTTAATGGCAATCAGGACGTTGTCGATGCCACGGATGTTCAGGAAAGTTTCCTGTTGACCCGCGAAAGAAGCATCTGGCAAATCTTCTGCGGTAGCAGATGAACGAACGGCAACCGCGATGTCAGGGTTACCGTTAGAAAGTTCTGCGAAAGCATCGCGGATTTCTTTTTCAAGTTCTGCCGTAAGCGGAGTGTCGACAATCCATTGACGGATTTTTGCGCCTGTCTCAGCAAGAGCATTGACGTCATCTACATTTAACGTTTTAAGCTCGGCTTGAATTTTAGCGTTTAGGCCACTTTGCTCGAGAAATTCACGATAAGCTTGAGCCGTTGTCGCAAAGCCACCTGGTACAGAGACGCCAGCATTAGACAAATGGCTGATCATTTCGCCCAGAGATGAGTTTTTCCCACCTACGAGCTCAACGTCGTGTTTCCCTAATTTTTCTAGACCAATTACGCGCGCTTCCAAAGTTATTACTCCACTTTTGCAGTATTAATCACTATCTTGGCATGAAATTATATTGAATATGCTTAGCTTTTTGATTTAACTAAGCGACAGTCATGTAAGATCAGTTTACTATAAAGATTATATAGCACTAAGACAAATGTTTAAGGAGAATTTTAATGTCCGAAGGTAAACAAATTAAGCGGAGTGTTTTTTTTATTTCCGATGGAACTGCAATTACAGCTGAAACCCTTGGACATTCACTCTTAGCGCAATTTCCAAATGTAGACTTTGATATTCACATTCATCCTTATATTACGTCTGAAGAAGCGGCAATGAATGTGGTGACTGAGATTAATGCGCGTGCACAGCAAGATGGTCAACTGCCTTTGGTTTTTGACACGCTAGTAGATCAATATGTGCGTGACATTATTAACACTGCAAAAGCGATTAACCTAGATGTGTTCGAAGGCTTAATTAGCAAGCTTTCAGAGGAATTGGGTACACCACCAACCACCTTGGTTGGACAAACTCACGCAGTGACAGATTCTGAGTCATATAAGGCACGTATTGATGCGGTGCATTTTGCTTTGGACAATGATGATGGCGCACGTACCCGTCACTATGACAAAGCTGATCTGATTCTCATTGGCGTATCCCGTTCTGGTAAAACCCCAACCTCGATTTATTTGTCATTACAGTTTGGTATACGTGTGGCCAACTATCCACTGACCGAAGAAGATCTGGACGATAACCGCTTGCCAGCTGTGCTGCGCCCACATAAACATAAATTATTCGGGTTGATGATTGATGCCGAGCGTCTGGTGGCAATTCGTACCGAACGTAAAGCCAATAGCCGTTATGCCAGCTTTAACCAGTGCCAGATGGAATTACGCGCCATTGAAGGCATTTATATTTCTGAAGGTATTAAATACCTGAACGTGTCTGAAATGTCGATTGAAGAAATTTCGACCCGTGTCCTGCAAATGACCGGTCTGAAACGTCGTATTGGTTAAGTAATTGTTGTTAAAGCTGGAATACTACAGGCTGCAGTATTCCAGTGGATATTAGACTGAAAATAAATTAAAAAACTAAAAAATCGGCCTAAAATCCTGTTTCATCCATTGCTCTCATCGGCTTGAAAATTAATAACACTTTTCTCTTAATTTACCGCTCTTTTAATTTACTTGTACCTGTATTTACTTTTCCGGATTACGGTGAGTCGTAATAATCACATCGACCTTATATTCACTGCCATCAATGGTATAAATACTGTGTTCTGCAATTCGGGCAATGGGCCAGGTAATTAACTGGCAGTTGTCACGTTGCAGCGCAGCATAATAACTGTCCGATTTAAAATAGGCGTGCTGGGTATCGGCAATATTCGGGGTCAGCTGACGTTTTAGCCAGGTATCTACTACCTGCGCATCTAAAAAGCGCAAGGCCAGAATATTCTTGACCCGGTTGTTAAACAGCCGGCGGTTTTTAAATACCAGCGGATGGCTGATTAAACGATGGATACCGCGTTCGGTACTCGGTAATACAAAATGCGGTTCAATCTGAAAGACTTTAACCTGACTGGCGACCTGGGCAATTTTGTCCAGCTGCGAGACACTGTCCTGATTGGCACCAATAATCGCCACGCTGCGTTGACTGAAGTCATGCTGTTTGCTGTCTTTGGCACTGATGCAAAGCCCCTGAAAGGCATGAAAGTCTGCTGCACAATTTTCAAAAACGCTTTTGCCGGTATCCTGCTGTTTAACGACCATGAGGGCATCCTTTCATTCTTGGTTTTATCAATTTAGATGTTTTACTCTATTTTTAGTCAGCTCTTGCTGGAAGGTAAAGCGCTTTAACTATCTGGCCAGTCATTTCGGTCACGGTGACGAAAATATCAGTGCAGGATGGGGCGAGAATAGATTCACCGTCACAATAAAAAAAGCCTGTAAATCCACACGGTTTACAGGCTCCATTACAGCTCGATGAAACTTATTTGAGCTGCATCAGGTAGTCAAAGTTTTGCAGACGTTTTTCAGTGTCATAGACATCACAGGTAAAGATAAACTCATCGACCTCATAACGGCTCAACAACTGTTCTAAGCCGGCTTTAACAGTCGAAGGTGAGCCAATTTGACCCATGGCATAGAAGTTATCCACCGACATTTTTTCAGCCGGTGACCATAAACCGTCCATGCTGGCGACTGGCGCTTTCAGTTTCAGGCTCTGACCACGCATTAAACCTAAAACCCGCTGATAGGCACTGGTGGCCAAAAACTGCGCTTCTTCATCGGTGGCCGCCACGACCGTTGGCACGCCCATTGAGACATAAGGCCGATCTAGATATTCAGACGGCTGGAAGTTATCCCGATACAGCTGAATGGCCTGACCGAGCATCCGCGGCGCAAAGTGTGAGGCAAACGAGTAGGGCAGACCCAATCGAGCTGCCAGCTGGGCACTAAACAGGCTGGAACCGAGTAACCAGACCGGAACATGGGTGCCTTGTCCCGGCGTCGCTACAATGCGTTGCTGCGGTTCAGGTTCTTTGAAATAGTGCAGAATTTCCAGCACATCTTGCGGGAACTGGTCTTCAGTTTCCTGACGGCCACGGCGCAAGGCACGCATGGTGGTCTGATCGGTGCCGGGCGCACGACCAAGACCCAGCTCAATCCGGTCCGGATAGAGTGTAGCCAGTGTACCGAACTGTTCTGCCACCACTAAAGGGGCGTGATTGGGCAACATAATCCCGCCAGAGCCGACTTTTAAAGTCTGGGTGTTGGCCAGAATGTAGCCGAGCAGCACCGCTGTGGCCGAGCTGGCAATGCCGTCCATATTATGATGTTCAGCCAGCCAGAAGCGGGCATAGCCCAGTTTTTCTGCCCGTTGCGCCAGCTCTAGCGCATGATGCAGGGAAAATTGAATGGTTTTATCGTCACGAACCGGTGCCAGTTCCAGAATGGAAAATTGTGTGTCTTTTAAACTGCGCATTGGCGTTCTCTATTCACATATCTATGGCTCACAGCATACGTTGTGTCCCGATGTTTGTATATCGCTTTTTTTCGATATAAGGTTTCATCGTGTAAAACAACACAAGCACCCGAAGGTGCTTGTGATAGGTTCAGATTTTGAACTTTGAAATTAACGGCGTTTCCCGTTTTTATAATGACCCAGATGCAGGCCATTATCACCGCGGTAACGGTCATTATAACGATAGTCGTTGTAACGGTAGCCACGGCTGTCGTAGCGACGGTCATAACGGTCATCATAACGGCGATCTTCGCTGACTTTGGTGCCTAATACTGCACCGGCACCACCACCTAAGGCTGCGCCAATATAACCACCATTGCTGCCGGCCATGTTTTTACCGACACTATAACCACCAGCGCTACCTAAAGCGGCACCAATGGCTGCACCATTGCGGTCACGTTTATCGGCAGAGACTGCTGCACCACCGGCACCACCCAAGGCAGAACCAATTAACGCACCGGTTGAGCCGCCCATTTGCTGGCCAATGGCTGCACCGACCACACCACCTAAAGCGGAACCTACTGCGACACGGGTGTTGTTGTCGGCGTGTGCTGTACCCATCATAAGCGCTGAGCTGGCCAGTACTGTACTCAATAAAATTTTGTTGATCTTCATGGTTACACTCCAAAGAGCACATTCAATTTGTCTTGACTTTAATGTAGAAAAACTTTGAGAAAAGATCGTGGAGGGCACAGGTGTCAAAATGCTAATTTTGGTCAATGCTGTGTAATTTTTCTGTCGAATCTCTTCATAATTGCCTCCTCATCCATCTACTGAAAAAATGAAATCCCAGGCGTAAAAAAAGCATCCTGAAGATGCTTTTTTACAAGGGGGGAATTAACGACGACGTTTTTTCTTCCATTTACGTTCCTGGTAACGGTCGTATTCTTTATCTTTGGAAATCTTGTTACCCAGCGCTGCACCACCGGCTGCACCGAGCGCTGCACCAATATAACCACCGTTAGTACCGCCCATGTTCTGACCCACGGTATAACCCGCACCGCCACCTAAGGCACCGCCAATGGCAGATTCAGTACGATGGCGTTTGTTACTGGCTACAGCTGCGCCACCTGCACCACCTAAAGCCGCACCAATGGTTGCACCCGTGGTACCGCCCATGTTTTTACCTAAGGCTGTACCTGCGACACTACCTAAGGCACTGGCTGCAGCTACACGGGTCGCATTGTCAGCATGTGCATTCACCGTCATGAAAGAAGTGGCAGCAAGCGTTGCACTTAATAAAACAGCATTGAGTTTCATATTCACTCCATGTCCAAGAGCGGACTTTTTAATGTCATTTGATGGCAGTAAATGTAACAAAAGGATTCCCTGGAAATATGGAGAGGCACCTTCATAATTCAGTGCTTTGGTTTCGGCTTTGTATAAGTTGTATTAAAACTGTCGATTTTATCGGCAGCCCAGACTTTAAATTGAAAGAGGCAGGATGCATCTCTTGCACGCTGTAGCGTATTTGCCGGATTTGGCCATCAACCGCGCAGTTTCTGCTACGAATAAAGATGTTATTTGCCGGCCAGAATCGTTAAACTATGGCAATTTTTTGATTTCGCTGGCCTTATTGAATTAGGGTGACAGCCTGTATATTGAGATAATTTGCACAATGAAAGAATCGTTACGTTTACGATTAGATCAACTTTCTGACCGTCACGAAGAATTAACGGCACTCTTGGCCGATGCTGAAGTCATTTCCGATAACAAACGCTTTCGCCAGCTGTCGCGCGAACACAATGACCTGAGCGAAATTACCGAAGTCTGGGGCAAATATACCCAGGCCGAAGCCGATATTGAAACGGCTGAAGCAATGCTGTCCGATCCTGACTTTAAAGAGATGGCGCAGGAAGAGATCAAGGAAAACAAGGCACTGATTGAACAGCTGGAAGCGGATTTAAACATCCTGATGATTCCTAAAGACCCGAATGATGCCAACTCGGCCTATCTGGAAATTCGTGCCGGCACCGGTGGTGATGAAGCGGCAATTTTCTCCGGCGATTTATTCCGCATGTACAGCAAATATGCCGAATCTCAAGGCTGGCGCATTGAAGTGCTGTCAGAAAACGAAGGCGAACACGGCGGTTATAAAGAAGTGATTTGTCTGGTTAATGGTGACGGGGTCTATGGCCGCCTGAAATTTGAAAGTGGCGCACATCGTGTCCAGCGTGTTCCGGCAACTGAATCGCAAGGCCGTGTACATACGTCCGCCTGTACCGTGGCCATTTTGCCTGAAATTGATGTCGATACCACGGTGGATATTAACCCGGCAGATTTACGTATTGATACCTACCGCGCGTCGGGTGCCGGTGGTCAGCACGTCAACAAAACTGACTCTGCGGTGCGTATTACCCATATTCCAACCGGAACGGTAGTGGAATGTCAGGAAGAACGTTCGCAGCACAAGAACAAAGCCAAAGCCATGGCCTTATTGGCCTCACGTCTGGAAAATGCCAAACGTGCCGCAGCAGATGCTGCCACTTCGGAAATGCGTCGTGACCTGGTCGGTTCCGGTGACCGTTCCGAGCGTATTCGCACCTATAACTATCCGCAAGGGCGGATGACCGATCATCGTATTAACTTAACTTTATATAAGTTAGATGCAGTGATGGAAGGTGATTTAACCGAATTGCTGGACAGCCTGCACCGTGAATATCAGGCCGATCAGCTGGCTTTACTTGCCCAGCAAAATGGTGGCTAATGAAAATTGCCGATGCACTGGCCATTCGTGGCGTAGCAGACAGCTACGAACGTCAGGAAAATCTCTGGCTACTGGAGCATATTCTAGGTTTATCTGCCTTGGCGCTGAAATATCAGGCCGATCGTGAGCTAAGCCCAGAACAGGAACAGCAATATCTTGCGGGTATTGCCCGGATTGAAGCAGGTGAACCCTTGGCCTATGTCACCGGTTCACAGCCATTCTGGACACTGGATTTAAAAGTCACACCAGATACCCTGGTGCCAAGACCAGATACCGAAGTACTGGTAGAAAGCTGTTTGCAACTGGATTTACCGGCACAAGCGGCGATTATCGACTTGGGTACCGGCACCGGTGCGATTGCCTTGGCCTTGGCATCGGAACGTCCGGATTGGCAGGTGACTGCAACCGATATTTATCCGCCGACTCTGGCGGTTGCCAAAGAAAATGCGCAGACGCATAACTTGGAGCGGGTAGAGTTTAAGCTGGGCGCCTGGTTTGCTGCTTTAGGCGTTCCTGCCGAGCCGAGGTTTGATCTGATTGTGTCGAATCCACCGTATATTGCGGCTGATGATGTACATATGAAAGATTTGGCCACCGAACCTGAACGGGCCTTAGTGGCGGCCAAGCAGGGCTTATCTGATCTTGAGATTATTATTCAGCAAGGCAAGCACTGGTTAAAACCGCAAGGCTGGATTGCTGTAGAGCATGGTTATGATCAGGCAGTAGCTGTGCAAAATATCTTTAACGATGCCGGTTTTGTTGCGGTACGCACCATTCTGGATTATGGCGGTAATGATCGGGTGACTATCGGCCAACTCGGCGATTAAGTCAGGTTGCCTTTAATCGCCTGAATGGCCGGAGGTAATTCTTCACCCAAGGCACTCAGCATTTCCCGTTCGATTAGCCGGACCATGGCACTCAGTGGCAGGTCATTGTCTTGCAGGCCAAACGGTTCTTCCAGCTGTTCGCTTAAGGCATCCAAGCCCAAAAACAGATAGGCAATCAATCCCACCAGAATGGGGGTCCAGATACCTAAATTCGCCTCTAAACTAAAAGGCAGAATAAAGCAGAAACAGTACACGGTGCGGTGTAGCAATACCGAATACGAAAACGGCAAAGGTGTGGTCAGAATCCGGTCACAACCGGCCTGAATATCCCCTAAGCTGATAATGTGCTTGTTCAGGCCATGATAGACAATATCTGACAGTTCGCCGCTGTGCAGGGCCTTGACCAGATCTTTCTGAATCTGTTCCAGAATAAACTGGGCGGCATTAATATGCCCAAACAGCGCCTGATAATCGGCCGGGCTTAAATTGACCTTGTTATGATAAAAATCAATCGGCTCATTCTGGGTGCGCAGCCGGTTTTTCAGTAAATTGCTAAACAGCATTACCCGATACATCAGCACCTGACGTTCGGCGGGCGGCAACACATAGGAATCACGGGCAAGATGGCGTGAGGTGGCAATCAGCTGCCCCCATAATTTGCGGCCTTCCCACCAGCGTTCATAACTGGCAGTATTTCTGAAACTGAGGAAAATCGACAGGATAACCCCGAAAATGGTAAAGCCAATCGCGGGCACGGCCGGCGCCTGTACATAATGATGCGAGGACAGATAGACCAGCACGGTGGAAATGAACACCACCATCATTAAGGCCGGCATGACCTTGGGCAAGATGGTGCCTGACCATGCAAAAAGTAATGCGAAACTGTTGCTTTTATCCCGAATAATCATAGTGCTTCTGCGCGGATGCTCAGCCGTAGTGTTCCATAGCCGGACAAGGCAATGCAAGCCGTATACGTTGGGATGATTCAGTATAATCCAGTCAAAAAAAGTGACGCCGTAGCGTCACTTGAATAAGGCGTTGGGTAACTGCTCAAGATTTACATTGGATAATCTTGCAGACAGTCAGATACTTCCACTTGAGCCAGGCTATCGGTTTCTAAAGCCAGACACAGCGCTACAATTTTTGCCGTTTCGCTCAGGTTTTCATCTTTAAGTGCTAAGCCTGCTTGTAAGGCGTGCAGATCTTCCTGAGGAATATCTAAGGCTTGTGCCGCTTCTAGCGCATCTTCACGATCAAAAAATGCCGCCATCGCATTACGTAACTGATCTTCAGAGGTGTTGAGAATGCCTTGATTCAGCAATTCATCAAGTTGCTCTGAAGGAGTAGAAAGTGCGTGATTAAAATTTTGAACCAGATTTTGTGCAAGCACATCAATCATCTTAAGCATGGGAACCTCTAAAGATGGAGTACAACAAGGAGGAGGAGGGATTACAGCCAAAATTGCATAGAATCTATGCGATAAATTGAGTGAAAATTAATCTATTTTGGTGTGATTGGCAATGCTGTTACGATGAATGACCGGTTCAAATACTGCACTTGAAATGCCAAGTGCTTCATATTGCAACTTATATTTAAAAGTTCTGAGTTAAAAATATCAGCATAAATAACGGCTAGCTTTGATTCTGCCGGTAGGCCCCCGGATTTAAGCCAGTCCACTTTTTAAAGGCTCGGTGAAAGGCACTTGGATCATGAAAATTCAGCCGTTCACTAATATCTTGTAGCGATAGCTCGGTTTTCGAGAGTAGTTCAATCGCGGTATCGCGGCGGATTTCATTTTTCAGTAGCTGATAGCTGGTACCTTCCTGTTTTAAACGGCGCTGAAAAGTGGCGCCTGACATATTCAGTTGTCGGGTCAGTTCATGCAGTTCCAGCCATTCACTTGGCGGACGCTGCATCAGTTGTTTGCGAATCATCGTGCTTAACGCATGCGGATTTTTAAAACGCACCAGCAGGTTATACGGGGTTTGCTGTAAAAAGCGTTTCCAGCTGCGCTCATCCTGCTTGATTTTTAGACCCAAAGCCTGCGCATCAAAATAGATTCGGTTGTCGGGTTGTTCATAGCGAATGTTTTCACAAAAGCGCACCCGATAATCTGCATCATCGCTTGGAGCCGGGCATTTTAGTTCGATTTTTTGAATGGCAATGCGCTGTCCACTGAGCCAGCAGATCAGGCTATGCACCAGCATTAAATAAGTCGCATAACTGAACATGGCTTTGGGCTGCGCCCGATCATGAAGGGTCAGCACAGCAGCATCTTTGTTGAGCTGCAGTTCCCCGCGCAGATCATCCAGAATCAGGTTGAAAAACTTTAGAATCTCTTTCAGTGCGGTTTCAATGGTATCGGCAGAGTAGACCCATTTGGACAATAAACGATAACTGCCACGGCGCAGCGGATGGCTGTCCATACCAAAAAACTCATCATTCATGGCATCGGCCAGGGCAATCCACAGCTGCCCATATTGCAGCACCGACACCCGCGCTTTGGCCGAATGCATCAGCTCCAGCGGAATACCGGCCCGGGTCAGAATGGAGTGAATTTCCACCCCTTGCTGCTGGGCGGCTTGCAGTGCTTCATGCACCAGTGCAATAGAAATGGTGCCTTTACTATAATGCAAATGGGATGGCGTCATCGCGTGTCTATTCAATTTAAAATTATGTTAAAAATGCTATTGTTCAAAGGCATCATGCAGGATGCTGTATTTGGAAATTGTACTCAAGCTGGAGTCTGATTACTCTGCATCTTAAGTCGAGTATGTGTCATTGATAACAAAACTATTTGGGAAAATAAAATGAAGATTCAAGGAAAAGTATGTGTGGTTACCGGTGGTGCATCTGGTTTGGGCGCTGCTACTGCACAGTATCTGGTGGAGCAGGGGGCCAATGTCATTCTGGTCGATATGAATCAGGAGCTGGGTACGCAAATGGCACAGCAATTGGGTGAAAAAGCCCAGTTTAAGGCGCTGGATGTGACCGATGAAGCCGCGGTAGAGCAATTCTTTGCCGAGATTGAGCAGCACTATGGCCAGTTAAATGGTCTGGTCAACTGTGCCGGCATCGCACCTTCAGCCAAAGTGCTGGGCAAAGAAGGCTTACATAGCTTAAGCATGTTCCAGAAAGTGCTGGACATTAATGTCAGTGGCAGCTTTAACATGATTCGTTTTGCTGCGCAGCTGATGGCCAAATATCAACTGCAAGCTGGTGAAGAAGAGCGCGGTGTAATTGTCAATACCGCTTCAGTGGCGGCGTATGAAGGACAGATTGGTCAGGCGGCCTATTCTGCGTCCAAAGGTGCGATTGTGGCGATGACCTTGCCGCTAGCGCGTGAACTGGCCCGTGAATCGATCCGCGTGATGACCATTGCACCGGGGATTATGGAAACACCAATGCTGAAAGCCTTTCCACAGCATGTGCAGGATGCTTTGGGGCAGATGGTGCCATATCCACCGCGTCTGGCTAAGCCACATGAATTTGCCCAGTTGGTAGGACAGATTTTTGAAAATGGCTATTTGAATGGTGAGGTGATTCGTCTGGATGGTGCGATCCGGATGCAGCCTAAATAAGTACAATGCTTAAAAAAGCAGCCCTTTGCTGGGTTAAATAAATAGCCTAAGTAAATAAAAATAAGATAAACCCATCTGGTCTGGTTGTCGTGCTGATGCTGCAGCTAGACCATCCCCCAAGTTTTTAGATCAGCCAGCGAACTTCAGCCGAATCCAACGTAATGAGAACGAGAAAGCAATGATTTTAAATGAACAACAAAAAATGGTTCAGGACATGATGCGTAGCTATGCGCAGGAGAAATTGAAACCGACCGCAGCCGAACGCGATAAAACCGCACAGTTTCCGGCACAGGAACTGAAAGAGCTGGGCGCTTTAGGTGCACTGGGTATGACTGTATCGGAACAGTGGGGTGGTGCCGGTCTGGATTATATCTCGCTGGTACTGGCTTTAGAGGAAATTGCCGCAGGAGATGGTGCGATTTCGACGATTGTGAGTGTGCAAAACTCTTTACCGTGCGGCATCATTCAGCGTTATGGCACTGAAGCGCAAAAACAGCATTATCTGACCAAACTGGCGACCGGTGAATGGTTAGGCTGTTTTTGCCTGACCGAACCGCAAGTCGGTTCCGATGCCAGTGCCATCGAATGCAAGGCTGAACGTGATGGTGACAGCTGGATATTAAATGGCACTAAGCAGTTTATTACCACTGGTAAACATGCGCAGCTGGCTTTGGTCTTTGCTGTGACCGATAAATCTGCTGGCAAAAAAGGCATTTCCTGCTTTTTGGTCCCGACCGATAACCCGGGATATATCGTGTCGCGTTTAGAAGACAAGATGGGGCAGCATTGTTCCGATACGGCGACTATTGTGCTGGATCAATGCCGTATTCCAGCTGATCATCTGCTCGGTCAGGAAGGCGAAGGCTATAAAATTGCTTTGTCCAATCTGGAGTCAGGCCGGATCGGGATTGCTGCCCAATCGGTGGGAATGGCGCGTGCTGCTTTAGATGCCGCCGTGGAATATGCCAATGAACGTAAAGCCTTTGGGGTTGAGATCGTGCAACATCAGGCAGTGGCTTTTCGTCTGGCCGATATGGCCACGCAAATTGAAGCGGCGCGTCAGTTGATTTTGCATGCAGCCAGCTTAAAAGATGCCGGTTTACCGTGTTTAAAAGAGGCTTCGATGGCCAAACTGTTTGCTTCAACCATGGCAGAGCGCGTCTGCTCCGATGCCATCCAGATTCATGGCGGTTATGGTTATGTGTCCGACTTCCCGGTAGAACGGATTTACCGCGATGTTCGGGTTAGCCAGATTTATGAAGGTGCTTCGGATATTCAGCGTTTGGTAATCGCCCGGGCTGTGACCCAGCCTTAAACCGGCGTTGATACAGCAATATGTCCAAACACGGCATCACGATTGAGGCCAATGGAAATTGCAGTGGTGCCCTCCTTATGCTGAACTGAAGCATAAGATGTTATTCATCATCTAACCCATCTCCCATGTGAAGACCGCTTTGCATGGGTACAATCTAAAAATAGCCGTATAAGAAATAACCCTGCAGTCGGATGGACTGCAGACCATCAGCCCGATGGCATGAAAACAACAAGGAACACGTTCTGCAATACGGATGTTTTTGCAGATCAATCGCCCCGAAGGATAAGAGGTTGCCCCCATGAAAACGTTGCAAGACGCCTATCAAGATTTTAATTTGGAACAACTGATTGCTACTCAGTTACAGGGAACGGCACAGGCACTGAATGCCTATACCGAATGCTGTGGCCGATATTCTGGACAGCAGCACACCGCTTTGATCTGGGAAGGTAAGCAGGGTGAATCAGCCCGTTGGAGCTTTGATCAGCTGGCTGAGGCTTCGGGCAAGCTGGCCAATTATTTTCAGGCCATGGGTTTAAAAGCAGGCGACTGTATTGCCGGTCTGCTGCCAAGAACTCCGGAATTGCTGATTACCGTATTGGCCACCTGGCGGATGGGCGCGGTCTATCAGCCGCTATTTACGGCCTTTGAATCGAAAGCGATTGAACACCGGCTGGAGGCTGCCAATACCCGCTTTATTGTGACCCATACCGAGCAGCGCGCCAAACTCAGTTCATTGCAGCAGATTGGTATATTAACCGTCGGTGCTGAAGCGGCTGGAACAGGTGATGCCGATTTCTGGCAGCAGCTGAATCAGCATTCTGCCAGTTTTGAGCCGGTACTGCGCAGCTTTGAAGATGACTTCCTGATGATGTTTACTTCCGGTACCACGGGTCTGGCAAAATCGGTGCCGGTGCCTTTAAAAGCCTTGCTGGCCTTTAAAGGTTATATGCAGTATGCGGTCGATTTACGTGCTGAAGATTCGTTCTGGAATCTGGCCGATCCGGGCTGGGCCTATGGGCTGTATTATGGCATTACCGGGCCGCTCAGTCTGGGGCACAGTATTATCATGGATGAACGACCATTTAGTGTCGATCATGCACTGGAAGTCATTCAAAAATATCAGGTCAGCAATTTGGCCGGTTCACCAACAGCATTTCGTATGTTCTTTGGCTTTAAAGAAAAATTTGCCGGTGCACCTAAAACCTTGCGCGTGGTCAGCAGTGCCGGTGAGCCACTAACCCCAGAAGTTATTCACTGGTTTAAACAGGATCTCGAGGTCAATGTTTACGATCAGTACGGACAAACTGAACTGGGCATGGTGATTGCCAATCATCATGCACTGGAACATCACAAAAAAGTCGGCTCGGCCGGGTATGCCATTCCGGGACATCGTTTTGCAGTATTGAATGCACAGCATCAGGAAGTCGCCGCGGGTGAGATTGGCACGCTGGCGCTGGATGAATCACAATCTCCATTAATGTGGTTTAAAGGCTATGCTGGGCATAACCGTAAATCCTTTGTGGGTCAGTATTATTTAACTGGTGATACGGTGCGTTTAAACGAACTGGGCGGGATTGATTTTATTGGGCGTGCGGACGATGTCATTACAACTTCAGGTTATCGGGTCGGACCGTTTGATGTCGAAAGCACCTTGCTGGAATGTGAGGAAGTGCTGGAATCAGCGGTTGTCGGTAAACCGGACCCGGCGCGTACTGAAATCGTTAAAGCCTTTGTGGTGCTAAAAGCACAATTTGCTGCAAGTCCGGCACTGGAACAAAAACTACAGCACTATGTGCGTTCACGTTTATCCAAACATGCTTATCCGAAAGAGATTGAATTTGTCGAGGCTTTACCCAAAACCTCCAGCGGCAAGATTCAACGCAATATCCTTAAGCAGCAGGAAATTGATAAACAGATACTGTTGGAAAAAGTCAGTTAAGAGGAGATAGAAGACAATTAAAATTATTTAATTTATGTAATTTGTATGTCATTACATTTGGTTTCTTGATATTGATTTTTATCAGTTTTATTTTTATCTATAAAAAGTCACGCAAGAATCTGCAAAATACAGGTCAAAGCGTGACTTTTTTTATGGCTATTTCAAGGCGTATATGTGGCTGTTATAAATCCATTTTCTGGTGTTCAGAATTGGGTTCACCAGTTTTACCGGTCAGATTGCCTTTCAGTACTTTAAATAACTGGGTGACTTTATTGTCGGTGACATTCCAGTATTCGGCACTAATCGCTTCTGCCACCAGAACACGCACCGAAGGATCATCCTTGCCGTTAAACCAGTTTTCCGCCCATGGATTCCAGAGCTGATCAATCAGGGCACGATCGGTACTGATTTGCGCATGTGCACTCATCGACACATAAATCCCGTCTGAGGGTTTGGAGAACGCCAGACCAATCTGGTTACGGCCGCTGGTCACTGCTGTAACCAGATCATTGCTGTCACGCAAAATAAAATACAAATTCTGACGTTCATGCAGCTTTTCAGAATTGAGCATGGTCATTGGCTGTGCATGAATTTCTTGGGTTTCGGTGTGGTGACTGATCATGGTGAAGCGTACATCTTTAATCAGTTCCCATAATTTGTCGCGGTTATGTTGATCGTTCATGTGCTTTGCTCCTGATGCAGTAAATGCGCTTTTACGCAAAAGAACTCATTCACAAGCAGAGTAAAACGATTTTTGTGCTTCGCGTAGCGGTCTCACCTAACTCATACAGATTCAGGGTAAAACAATATCTGCGCTCAACAAAAGCGCATCAGGCAAGACAGTTGTTTACATATCATTCAGACCAAGAGGTTATACATAAAACGAAGGGCGGCGAACACCGAAAAAACAGTGGGTAAGGCTGTTAAAAAAAATCAATCGAATTACACTATAGCCAGCAAAAAACAGGAAGATAAATGGTGACACTTGAGGATAACTGGCAGGAACTGAGCGATGCAGAAATGCATTTATATAGTCGCCAGATTTTGCTGGATGGCTGGGATATCGAAGCGCAGGAAAAATTAAAACTGGCCAATGTGCTGATTGTCGGCTGTGGTGGTATCGGCTGTAGCAGTGCCGAACTGTTGGCGCGCGCCGGGGTCGGAAAAATCACCCTTATTGATGCCGATACGATTGAAGTCAGTAACCTGCAACGTCAAATTGCCTATAGCGCAGAAGATCTAGGTTTTTATAAGGCCGACATTCTGGCCAAGCGTCTGCAAAAGATTAATCCGTATATTCAGGTACATGCCATCACAGCCAAACTGGATGACAGCAATGCCGCCGAACTGATTGCCCAGCAGGATCTGGTTTTGGATGGCTGCGATAATTTCAGTACCCGCTATCTGGTCAACCGTGTTTGTGTGCAGCATCAGGTGGCGCTGATTAGTGCCTCGGCTATTGGTTTTCAGGGCCAGCTGTTTATGGTGGAAGGCGATTCGGCTTGTTATGAATGCCTGTTTCCAAAAGAAGATCAGGCCAATGAAAGCCTGCGCTGCGCCGATTCCGGTGTGCTGGCCACGACTCCGAATGTGATGGCCAGTTTACAGGCGCATCATACCTTGATCTATTTAGGACTGGGAATTGCTGCGTTAAAACAGAAGCTGCTGCTCTGGGATGGGCTGAGTTTAAAACAGCGCCTGCTGGCATTTGAAAAAGACCGAAATTGCCCATGCTGTCAGGCAAGATAAATCTATCTGACATCAATTTTTTGCTACACTGACTCAAATTTAATTTCATCGAAGACATTATGAAAAACAATATCTGGTTAGATGGCCTTCGTTCCGTGGCGCGTATGGGCGAAACGGCGGTCGTGGCGGCCAAAGCCGGCCTGAAATATGCGACTGAAAAACCCAGCAACGCCAAACTGATGCGTGAAACCTTTGAATCGCTCGGTTCAACCTATATCAAGCTGGGACAGTTTATTGCCAGCACGCCATCTTTGTTTCCACGTGAGTATGTGGAAGAGTTTCAGGGCTGTTTAGATCAAACTCCATCATTACCGTTTAGCTATGTACAGCAGGTGCTGGCTTCAGAATTCGCCGGGCGTGATTTAGGCGAAATTTTTGCCTCGATTGATGAAACCCCACTGGCTTCGGCTTCTATTGCCCAGGTGCATGCTGCCAAGCTGGTCTCGGGCGAAGATGTGGTGATTAAAGTCCAGAAGCCGGGTGTGGAAACCATTTTATATACCGACCTGAATGTATTGCATTGGGCCACCAAGTTGCTGGAAAAAGCCGTACCAAAAGTGAAATTCGCCTCTCTGGCCGATATTGTCGAAGAAATTAAAGTCCGTATGGTGCGCGAAGTCGACTTTATTGAAGAAGCCAAAAACCTGGATGATTTTGTCAATTATCTGAACCTGACCCAGAATCAGGCTGCAACAGCGCCGAAGGTTTATCATCAGTATTCCACTCGCCGGGTGTTGACCATGCAGCGTCTTTTCGGGGTGCCTTTAACCGATTTTGAAGTGGTAAAACAGTATGCCAAAGACCCGTCGCAGGTGTTAATTACCGCCATGAATACCTGGTTTGGCAGCCTGATGATGTGTAACAGTTTCCATGCCGACCTGCATGCTGGCAACCTGATGCTGCTGGAAGATGGCCGCGTCGGTTTTATTGATTTTGGTATTGTCGGGCAGCTGAAGCCTGAAGTCTGGACGGCCTGTATCGCCTTTATGGATGCCTTGCAGAATACCGACTACACGCTGATGGCGGAAAACATGCTGAAAATGGGCATGACCGATACCCAGATTGACACTAAAATTCTGGCGCAAGATTTGGAACGTCTGTTTAGTGGTGTACTGCTGGCCGATCCACAGGAAATCCTCAGTTCAAATCCGGCCGATTTAAATGACATCATGATGGATATGGTGGCGGTTGGTGAACGTCATGGCATCCGTTTCCCGCGTGATTTCGCGCTGCTGTTCAAGCAAATGCTGTACTTTGACCGTTTCATGCGTATCCTGGCGCCGTATACTGACATTTATGCCGACCAGCGCTTGCAGATGGTACAAAGTATGGACCCGAATCTGCTGCTCAAACATTAATTTATAGACATCGCCCAGCTTTTATATAACAAGCTGTTGCTGCTACATCGCAAAGTGACACGTGATGCTAATGTAGCAGGCAGGCGATGATTCACGTTATACACGCCCGAGTAATCCGATGGACGCAATTATTATTGAAGGCTTAAAGGTCGAAACAGTGGTGGGCTGTTTTAACTGGGAGCGTCAGATTATCCAGCCTTTGCTGCTGGACTTAAGCATTCAGTGCAGTCTGGAGCAGGCTGCCTGTTCTGATGAACTGGAAGATACCCTGAACTATGCCGAAATTTGCGAAATTTCTGCGCAAGTGATTCAGGCCGCTCAGCCAAAATTGATTGAACATGCAGCAAAGCTGGTGCTGGATGCACTTTTTGCTCACTATCCTACAGTTGAATCGATTATGATTAGCATCCGTAAGCCTGCCATTATCCCGCAAGCCCAATCTGTAGGAATTCGTCTTGAACGCCACCGAAACGATTTTCGCCCTAGCACTGGCGAGTAATTCTCATCCTGAACAGCATTTTCAACAGGCATTTGCTGCGCTGTCGCGTTTGGGGCGTTTGCAGTGTTCCTCGATTTATCTGATTCCGTGCCGGGATGGGATTGGTGCGGATTACTGGAATGCCGCCTGTCTGCTCAAGAGTGAACACAGTGTCGAGCAGATTCTGGCCTTGCTAAAACAGTTAGAAGCAGATTCCGGGCGGGTACGACCTTCACATCAAATCAGTTTAGATGTGGATTTAATTGCTTGGGGGACAAGCCTGGAGCAAATGCAATTTAATCCGAAAAAATTACCGCTGGCTCTGGATGTAAAAATCCCGATGTTCGAGCTGTGGCACAATGCGGCATTTGCTCATCAGCCCCATCCATTTCCTGTAATTCAATGTTCAGCGTGAAGATGACATGATTTATCAGCAAGCCCGGTTTTTATACCGGGCTTTTTAAATTAAGTAGATAAATTGGTCGTGTTGATTTTACTTAAGCTTGCACACGCATGATAAAACAGCCTGCGAGGATGCAGGCTGTTTTTGGAATCTTTCATCAAACATGATGAAGATAAAACGCTTAAATATAATAACTGGTCTTGGTCATCAGTTTTGAAATACCGGTCATAGCAATACGTACAGGCGCAGGGAGATCAACCCCGCCTGCATTTAGCGCCGTATCACGATGATGCAGCTCATCCTCGTTCATTTGTTCCAGAATTTTGCGCGAGCGTTCATCATGTGCTGGCAATTGACGAATATGATCTTCTAAATGCAGGCTGACCTGACGCTCAGTTTCAGCGACAAAACCTAAGCTATATTTGTCTCCGGCAATTCCGGCAATAGCGCCCATGCCAAAAGATAGTCCGTACCAGACCGGATTGAGCAGGCTGGTATGGCTATCCAGTTCTTTTAAACGGTCTTCACACCAGGCCAAATGATCCTGTTCTTCAATGGCGGCCTGTTCCATTTCGCGGCGTACATTCGGGAGCTTCGCTGTCAGTGCCTGACCATGATACAGCGCCTGCGCACAAACTTCACCACTATGATTGACCCGCATTAATCCCGCCACATGACGCGCTTCACTCACTGCTAATTGAGTTGGAGTATTTTGCCCAGGATTATCGCGCTGAGCCGAGGTGACACCCGGAACCAGGCTGCGTAAGGCCTGATCAAATGAATGAATAAACTTGTCGAGACCGGTGTAATGACGCATGAATTTAATCCTCCAGAGGGTCTGCTGCAGTATCAAGCATAGACTTGAGTTTAAACAAGAGCCAGATGGTGAATATGGCGCTTAAAACAGCAGTAATACAAAACAGAATTTTAAGGTCAATTTGCAGCACGCTTAAAATAATAATCGAGAAGATGGCTGAAGAAACCATAAAAATCGCATTTAAAATGTTATTGGCTGCCACCACCCGGGCACGATGCGAGCGCGGTGAATAGGCCTGCATCATGGCATATAGGGGCACAATATAAAAACCACCGCTAATACCGAGCAAGGTCACGGCTAGCATCACATGATAATAACTCCAGCCTTGCTGAAAGACTTCACTTAAGCCCAGCAGTTCGCCAGTTTGTGGTGGTACAAAGGCCAGTGCAGCAGCCAGATAAAACGCAAATACGGTTAAACCGACCGCACCAATCGGCACCATCTTGATATTTACCTCGGTGCCGCCAATTTTACGACAGAGTAATGAACCGACACCAATCCCGACCGAGAAGAAAGTTAGCAATAAGCTGACCACATTTTCAGAAGCATGCAGGTTTTGCTGGGTCAGCTGCGGAATTTGGGTCAGATACGTCGCGCCATAAAACCAGTACCAGGAGTTACCGAGTAAAATCAGAAAAATCAGCGGCAGGTTTTTGGCATATTTTAAGGTTTGAATACTGGTACGGAAAAAGTTCCAGTCCACCTGTAACTGCGGTGCAGCAATCGGCTGTTTTAAAATAAAACGGCTGGCAAGATAACCGACCACGGCAATAGCCAGCACGGTCAGGCTGATCCAGAGTAAATTACCAGCGGAGAGGGAAATCACCGCGCCGCCTAGAATCATCCCGACCAGAATGGCAATTGAAGTGCCGGACTGGAACAGCGCATTTCCCGACATCAACTCATTCGGTTTCAGGATTTCCGGCAAAATCGCATATTTGATTGGACCAAAAAAGGTCGATTGGGTACCCATTAAAAACAGGGCAAACATCAGCAGCCATAAGTTGCCAATCAGGAAGCCGACCGTGGCCAGTAACATCACCGCAATTTCCAGCAGTTTTAAATAACGCACCAGCTGCGAGCGTTCATATTTATCGGCAATTTGTCCGGCTGTGGCCGAGAAAATAAAATAGGGCAAAATGAACAGCAGTGCTGCCAGATTATTCAGGGTGCTGATACTGCCAGATTGCTGACTGATCCAGCCATAGGTAATCACCAGCAGCAAAGCCTGCTTAAACACGTTGTCATTCAGCGCGCCCAGAAACTGGGTACAGAACATGGGCAAGAAGCGTCGTGTGGCTAGCAAATTTTCATTTTTTTCCATAAGAAGTGGACTTCATTAGTTTTATTAAGAAATGTGACCAATTGATATAATTGCCCGAAAATCATGTATGATATTTTGCAGTGTTTTCACTGTTGAAAAAATCCAATAAATTAGAGTCTGTTAGCGAACATTTCATTGCGGATTTTTCCATTAAAAAGATTAAATTTAGAGTTTTCTATGCTTGTGAACCGAACTTTTAAAAAGTCTGCGCTGTCTAACAGTATGCATGCCATAATTCAGTGGAGGCATTCCAGACAACTTTGTCTGAGCATCTTTTTAAGTTTAGTCGCACAGCAGGGCTTTAGTCAAAATCCTCCCGCAGTGGCGGAACCGGCGAGCGATCCGGTCGCATCGGCCGACATGAAACAGGAAATTCGCGATCTGGCGCTCAGCCAAGGCAAAGATACCCCTGAAGAATTAGAAAAAATTGAGAATTTTCAGGTGCCCAGCACTGAGCCGGACAGTCTGGAGATGTTGCAACAGCAGCAAAATAGCAGTGAACCGATAGCCGCTTTTCAGCCAATTGAACTGGAAAATCTGGATGATTTACCGGTAATGCCGGTCGATGCCAATATGGCCGCAGAAATTTTCCAGATCGCTGAACAGGCCAAACAGGAAGCACGCCAGTATCGCGCCGAGCAGAATACCGAAGTACTAATTAATGATGCCACCCAGCAGGAACTGGCCGAAATTAACCAGTCTCCGGTCAATGTCGACCAGCTCATGGACAGTATTCGCGCCGACAGCCAGATTGTGGTGGAAGCCAATACCTCCGGCCGAACCCTGACGGAGTTGGGCCTGAATACAGAAGTGGCCGATGCCGATAAACCGGGGTTTTTCCGGCGCTTGCTGTATAAGGTACGTCCACCGCGTGAGTTAAATACTGCACGGGTGCCCCGGATTAGTGCCGATGTGGTGATTACCGGCGCCGAAAATAGTGGTGAAGTTTCCGCAGAGGCCTATGCCACGGCACTGGAAAATCTGCGTGCCAATGTGCGCGGCAAACTGTCCAGTTTTACCCAGGAATCTTTTGCCGATTTTCCCTCGGCTTTACCACAGCTGCGTTCTTTATCTAATCAGGCGGCACAGGCCGTCGGCTTTTATCATGCCGAATTCAAGTTTGAAAAGCTGAATGACAGCCGGGTGCGGGTTCTGGTCACACCAAATACACCGGTGCGTGTGCAGGAGCAGAATATTGAATTTAGCGGCCCAGGTGAGAATCTGGCACAGTTCCAGGTAATTCGCGTCCTGCCCGATCAGGATGTGGGCGATGTGTTTCACCACGGTCTGTATGAAGAGACCAAAACCCGGATTAATGATGCTGCCTCCAATAACGGTTTCTTTGATGGCTATTGGCGCCTGCATGACGTGAAAGTGGCGCAGCCGCAAAATACTGCCGATATTAATCTGCGCTATGAAACCGGCGAGCGTTATACGTTGGGGCCGGCCCAGTTCCGGATGAGCGATCCGAGCAAAGAATTTCCTCTGGATATGGATATTCTGGAAAGCATGGTGCCGTGGGAAGATGGCGCCGATTATACTTTCTGGCGGGTCAACGGTCTGGCCAATAACCTGACCAACTCACGTTATTTTAACTATACGTTGGTCGATACCATGCGTCCCGATCCGCTGGAACGCCCAACAGAGTTGCCACCGGATATTCAGGCCCTGGTTGATCAGCGCAAACTTTCCGCTGAAGACTTCCAGCCGGTTCAGGACCAGAAAGATTTAAGCTCGACTGAAGAAGTGACCCAGTCAGTGGTGGATGAAGACCAGTTTGCCGGCACTCAGGAAGCCGAGCAGAATGAAAACATCCGTCAGCTGCGGGTCGAACAGGAAACCCAGCAATCAGAAGAAGAGCGGCTAAAAGAACAGGCACGTCTGGAAAAGAAAATTCCGGTGATTGTGACTTTGAACGCCGATAAGCTGAACAGTGCAGAAGTCGGTGCCGGTTATGGCACAGATACCGGAATGCGTGTACGTGGCCAGTATCGCCGGGCCATTGTTAACCGTCGTGGTCACTCCTTCGATGCCAACCTGGAACTGTCTGAAATCCGCCAGTCTTTAGATGGCCGCTATAGTATTCCCTATAATCATCCACTGAATGACTATATTACCCTGGTGGCCGGTTATGAACGTGAAGAGCGTAGCGATGTTTCTGCCGGCAATGACCTGTTAATTGAATCGGCAGTGGCCGGCGCCGACCGGATTATTAAAAATCCGCGTGGCAGCTGGCAACATGCTTATGGTCTGCGTTACCGTCTGGACCGTTTAACCCAGAACGGTGTGGTCGATATTGACAAGATTCCTGACGCCTTTATTGGCAATGGTTCCACCGAACAGCAGTCTTTACTGTTTGGTTATGAACTGTCGCGTACTGACAGCAGTCCGCGTGTCAATCCAACCCGTGGTTTCAAGCAGATTTATAAAGTTGAACTCGGCAGTGAAAGCCTGTTGTCCGATGCCGATATGGCAATTTTAAATGCCGGCTGGCGTTTTATTTATTCTCTGGGTGAAAATAACGATCATCAGTTTGTTGGTCGTGCCGATCTGGGTTATATCGTGACCGAAGATTTTAGCAAAGTGCCTTATAATCTACGTTACTTTGCCGGTGGGGATCAGACCATTCGCGGTTTTGACTTTAAGAGCCTGTCTCCGCAAATTGATGGCTTTAAAATTGGTGGACAAGCACTTGGGGTGGGCTCACTGGAATATAACTATCAATTCAGGGAAGGCTGGCGCGCCGCAATTTTTAGCGATTTTGGTAATGCCTATGATGCCGATTTTAGCAATCCGACCGAATACAGTGTCGGTTTAGGGGTACGCTGGGCATCACCAATTGGCCCGATTCGGGTCGATGTCGCTTCGGGCATTTCGGATGAGAATCATCCAATTCGTCTGCATTTCTTTATTGGCTCGCAATTATAAAATTAAGATTTAGAGAGAACTATGGCTGAAGTTGAACAGCAACCAAATACACCCGCGCCTGTACCCAAAAAGCGCAGAATAGTCAGAAGTGCCTTGTTGTCACTGCTGTTTATGGTGGTGTTGCTGGTATCGGCTTTGGCAATCATGTTCTCGACCGACCGTGGCAGTAAATTCCTGCTCGACCGGGTGCTGGAACGTCAGCAGATCATTCAGTATGAATATGAAGGCGGAAACTTATTACGCGGTATTATCCTGCGCAATATTCTGGTTACGCTAAAATCAGTCGATGTCAAAATTGACCGCGCTGATGTCATGCTGGGCTGGCGCGCCGTGCTGAATAAGGAAATCCATTTTACCCATGCCGATGTGCGTAATCTGCAAATTACCACCAAAGGACCGCCAAGTGATGGACCATTCAAGTTTAATGAAATCCGTCTGCCTTTTGTACTCCGGCTTGATCATGCCGATCTGGACCGTTTGCTGATTCAGACTTCAGGTGGCAGCAAAGTCAATTTTTATGATGTGATCCTGAACGATGCGCTGTGGTCGGGCACCAAACTGGAATTTGAAGATTCCAGTATGCGTATGGATTATCTGTCGGTCAAAAATGCCAGCGGCGATATGGATTTTTATGGCAAATATCCGCTGAATGCCATTGGTGATGTGAATTTACCTTCGTTAAACAACAGCCTGAATATTCATGATATTAAAGTCGTCGCCAAAGGGTCTTTAGATACCGTTCAGGCCGGGGTGGCGACCTATACGCCCGATTTGCTCACCGGTTGGGTGGTGCTGCATCCGATGCGTAAAAATGTGCCCATGTTTGGCGAGCTGCAGTTCAATCAATACCATTGGCCGCTGTTACAAGATTGGGAGCTGTATACAGAAGACGGCACAGCCAAGTTTAAGGGTGATATTAAACGTCTGGATTTAGATGTCGCTACCGATCTGACGGGTAAAGATCTTCCAAAAGGACAATATACCGCGCTCATGCATACCGATCTGGTCAATCAGCTGAACATCAGCAACTTAAATGGCCAGCTGATGCAGGGCGCCGTGAATGTGGCTGGTGTGGTCGGCTGGAACGAGCGCGTCAGCTGGGATATTACCGGTCGCCTGGACAAGATTAATCCGAAAGACCCGCTGATTCCGCAAGTGGTGCAGGATTTTCTGCCGCCAAGTCTGGATGCTCAAATTGCCTCTAAAGGCCATTTAGAAAATGGAACTCATCTGACGGCGCAGGTCGATTTCGACCGCTATGAAACCTGGAACCTGAAACTGGATCAGAATGCGCCGAAAAACCGCCAGCCAAACCCCATGGTACTGGATGTGCGCTGGAACAATATTGACCGCGCGATGCCTTATATTGGCTGGTTATCCAGTGAATCGGGTGATGTGCAGATGGCCCTGGTCGAAGGCCAGCAAAAGATTTTTGTCGCAACCCAGGTGGCGCAGCATGAGCAGGGTGCTTTACCAGCGGGCATGTATAAGGCTGAGCTGAATCTGAAGAACAATAATCTGGATGTACCAAGCTTTAGTTATAACGCCGGCGCCAGCACCTTGACGGGCCGTGCGCTGATTGAACTGCCAACCGACAAACGCCAGCTCAAATGGAATGCTACCTTAAACGCGGATAATTTTAATCCGAAAATCATTGCTGATGCTGCTCCGGTCAATCTGCTGAATGGCCGTTTGCAGGCCAATGGTTTTGCCCGTCCAAACCAGCAGATTATTCATTTAAACAATATTGATTTACGCGGTCGTCTGGCCGAGCAGGATGAAACGGTGCATCTGACCGGGAACAGTACCGTGGCCTTGCTGTTTCATGATGAGCGTGCGGGTGGCGGCTTCAAGAGCTTTGCGGTCAATTATGATGGCGCACTCAACAGCAGTCTGCTGCAAGCCAGTCAGGGCAGTTTAAAGCTGAAACTGTCCGGTACACCGGAGCTGATCAAGATTTCAGACCTGCGTCATGACGGTGTGGCCGGGCAGATTCTGGCCAATGGTATGCTGAACCTGAAAAATGGCATTGGCTGGAACCTGAACGCCTCTTTAATCCGCTTTAAACCGCATTATTTTGTCTCGAGTGTGCGCGGCGAGCTGTCGGGCAATGTACGTACCCAAGGGGTTTGGTCAGATCAGCTTAAACGCATCAATATTGAAAAGCTCAATCTGGCCGGCATGATCAACAATAAACCGGTACGTGGTACCGGTAATCTGGCCCTGTTGATGGATGCCAATCAGCAAGGTTTCCTGCCGCAGCAGTTTGAGGCCAATAATTTATATCTGGCCTATGCCAAGAACCAGATTCAGGCTACTGGTAATGCACAAAACCTGAGAATCAAACTGAATGCACCAGCACTGTATGAACTGTATGCCGGTTTGCGTGGCCGTGCTTATGGCTATTTAAATGTGCAGTCGCAACCACGTTTGCAGGCCACCGCCAATCTGGTGGTCGATGATTTTGGTTTAAATAACCTGTTTAGCGTGCGCAAAATGCGTTTACGCGGTGAATTGCCGACCTCGGAAAATACCCCAACCTTGCTTACGGCCAGTCTGGAAAATTTACGTAGCGGCAACCGTGAAATTCAAAAAGGCGAGATTTCACTGGCTGGTACCCGCCAGGCGCATCTGCTGAAAGTGAAAGCGGAAAACCGTTTAAGTAGCTTCTATGTGCAGCTGGCCGGCGGCTTTAATGCTGAAAATAACTGGCTGGGTCAAATCCAGAAAGGTGATTTTGACTCCTTAAGAACCCGTCTGGTGCAGCGTCAGAATGCCTCGGTCATCTTCCAGACCAAAACCAGTGATCTGTTTGTGGGTGCGCATTGCTGGATGAGCCAGCAAAGCCAGTTGTGTTTTGACCAGCCAATTCGGGTCAATAAAAACCGAGGCAATGTGTCCTTTGTAACCCGCAATGTCGACCTGAACGATTTTGCCGCCTTTATGCCGGAAGGTCTGGCGATTACCGGTAAAGTCAATGGACATGCCAAAGCCTCCTGGGCACAAGGCCAGCGGCCAAAAATTGATGCACGTCTGGTAACCCGTAATGGGGTCATTGGTCTGGCAGGTGATGACCCGCAAGAACTGGGTTCGACCTTAAGCTATGATCAGGTGGCTGTGGTGGCTAAAAGTATTGCCGAAGGTCTGCAAATTCGACTGGATGTGAAAACCCCGGAAATTGGTGCCGGTTATGCCAATGTTATTATTGATCCATATACCGAGCGTAAGCCGATGCGCGGTGAAATTGCCTTTAATGAAGTGCAGTTAAAAGTCTTTAAGCCGTTTATTGCCGATGTGCGTTCTATGGCTGGGGTATTGTCCTTTGCCGGTAAGGTCGGCGGTACGTTAACCCAGCCATTACTGACCGGTGAAATGCGTCTGAAAGATGGTGCCATCAGCATGATTTCCCTGCCGGTGAACCTGACCAATGTGCAGCTGTATTCCTCGATTCGACAGGATTCGGCCACAATTAATGGCGCATTTAACAGTGGTCAGGGCGTGGGACATTTAACCGGTCATGTTGACTGGAAAGGCGTACCGAAAATTCAGCTGAACTTAAAAGGGGATAATCTGCTTGTGCGTCAGGCGCCGCTAATTACTGCCATTGTGACGCCGGATTTATCCATGGAGGTTTTCCCGACTCAGAAACGTTTAAGCTTAAATGGCAAGGTCGATGTGCCGCGTGCGTTAATTTCCATGCCAGAAGCTTCCGATCCGGTGGTGAATCTGTCTTCGGATGTGCGTGTGGTGCATGAAGGGCAAGACCAGCTGGCGGTATTACGCTCTGCGCGTCCTTGGGATATTCGTGCCGATCTGGAACTGAATCTGGGCGATCAGGTCATCTTCCAGGGCTTTGACAGCCGTATTCCACTGGTGGGCCGTCTGTATCTGAGTCAGCGTGGTCTGGAAACCGCCATGCGCGCCAATGGTGCAATTGGGGTTAGCCAGCGCGTCAAGATTGAAGCCTATGGCCAAAGTCTGGATTTAAACCGTGCCATCGCCCGTTTTAATGGACCATTAGCCAACCCGAGTCTAGATATTGATGCCAACAAGAGCGTACAGGGCAGCGTAGTCGGGGTGCGGGTGACCGGAACGGCTTCTGGTCCGAATATTCAGGTCTATAACGATGCCGGCTTGTCCGAGCAGGAAGCACTAAATGCCCTGATTACCGGCCGGATTAACGAAGGTGCCAGCGGTTTAAGCCAGACCGACAGTTTCCGTTCCGATGTCAACAATACCATTGCGGCGGCAGGTATCAGTCTTGGTTTAGGCGGCACGCGTGCCCTGACCAACCAGATTGGGCGTACCTTTGGTTTAAGTGGGTTGGCTTTAGATGCACAGGGTACGGGGGATGATACCCAGGTCAGCCTGACCGGTTATATCACTCCGGATCTGTTTATCCGTTATGGCGTGGGCGTGTTTACCCCGGTGAACAAGCTGACCTTGCGTTATCAGATGAACAAACGTCTGTATCTGGAAGCCAGTCAGTCGCTGGAACGTGCCGTGGATATTTTCTATAACTGGCGTTTCTAAGCCGTCTATTCTGAACTTGAAAATGCGCTCAACACGGGCGCATTTTTTCTGGCCGATTTCTCATTCACGATAACTTTGATTATCATAGCGGAAATAGGAGAGTATGCATGAACAAACTATTCGCTTTGGCTGCCGTAATTGCATTGGCTGGCTGTGCAGAGAAAAAGCCCTTAACCCCGGAAGAGCAATGGAAAGGTTACTGTACCAGTGTTGGCAATGCAGCACGAACCATCATGCTGGATCGTCAAAATGCCATTGAAAAAGATCAGGCACTGGCCCATGCGGACAAAGTAGAAGATGAAACCACACGCAAATTTATTTTTGAGATTATTGAAACGGTCTATGCCATGCCTGAACAGGAAGTGAAGGGTGATGTAGATGCCGCGCGTGAGAAAATTAAAACGCAATATACAGAAAAATGTCTGGCTACGCCGTATGACGAAATGCCGGATTATCGACGTTTTTAAGTCATGAACCTAAAATGCCAGATGACATATCCGTAATCTGGCATTTTTTTGTGCTCACTATTTCTGCATATAGATAACAATAATCAAAATTCGCTGCGTTGATTTATATTTTAAGCAGATATTGAGTCTGCTATTTCTTCCTCTACTTACTTCTAAATAGCCTAAGCAATATAAATATATATTGTGACACTTTTCTTTAGCACCAATATAGAAAAGCTTATCTTTTTAATGAATAATGGATTTAACAATAGCCAGAAGAAAGGAGCACATCATGGACGTGATTGGTTATCTGCATCATGCAGATTTGCTCTTGGAAGATGAACAGGGCGTGACCATTATTGGCAATAGCAACTATGTGCTCAGTATTGGAGATAAAGTCTATTTTCAACAACTTATTGATGCTGACAGCAAGCGTTATCAGGTCAATATCTCCTTTGCCAGTGCCGGGCATAGTACCCTGCATGAAGATGAAATTCAGGTCAAATTTGAGGGCAGTCGCGAACATCTGCAGCAATATTTAAACAGTACAACGGTACACTAAGGTTGAATAGTAATTGGAACCCGGAAAAGGCAGCATAGTGTTGCCTTTTTTCTATTTAGAATTCGGTTAAAGTGGATTAAAAGCAGCAATGACGGGTCTAAACGTGCTCCGCTTGATTATTGTATAAACAATATGAACATCATTTAGTTATAAAATAATGAGCATCACAAAGAAACACCTTCCTTGCATTAACTTTTAACTGGAATTTTAGTAAAATTTTGCAGTCCATATTACTTGTGAAGCTTTGAACAAGCTGGAATTCACAGGTAATTTTTTAAAAAAGAGGAATAACACCGTGCTAGAAGCTTACCGCCAACACGTTGAAGAACGTGCCGCACTCGGAGTCCCACCGAAGCCACTTGATGATGCTCAAACCGCTGCATTAGTTGAATTATTAAAAAACCCGCCAGCTGGTGAAGAAGCTTTCTTGGTTGATTTGCTTGAAAACCGTGTTCCAGCGGGTGTAGACCAAGCTGCTTATGTAAAAGCTGCTTTCCTGTCTGCTGTTGCAAAAGGCGAAGCGACTTCTCCATTAGTTTCTAAAGAACGTGCGGTTTACTTACTAGGTACTATGCTTGGTGGTTATAACGTAGCGCCTTTAGTTGAGCTTCTGGAAAATGCTGAACTTGGTGGTTTAGCGGCTGACGCTCTGAAGAAAACCCTGCTTGTATTTGATGCATTCCACGACGTTGCTGAAAAAGCAAAAGCGGGCAATAACAATGCGAAAGCAGTACTTCAATCATGGGCTGAAGCTGAATGGTTCACTAGCCGTCCAGACGTTCCAGAAGAAATCAAACTGACTGTTTTCAAAGTAACAGGCGAAACGAATACTGACGACTTGTCACCTGCACAAGACGCGTGGAGCCGTCCAGACATTCCATTGCACGCAAATGCAATGCTGAAAAACGTTCGTGATGGTATCAACCCAGAAGTTCCTGGTGAAGTTGGTCCATTAAACCAAATTAAAGAACTGATCGCGAAAGGCAACCAGGTTGCTTACGTTGGTGACGTTGTTGGTACCGGTTCTTCTCGTAAATCTGCAACGAACTCTGTGCTTTGGTTCTTCGGTGACGAACTTCCACACATTCCAAACAAAAAAGATGGCGGTTACTGCTTAGGCGGTAAGATTGCTCCGATTTTCTTCAACACCATGGAAGATGCGGGTGCATTACCAGTTGAGATCGATGTTTCTAACATGAACATGGGTGATGAAATCACACTGAAAATCGATCACGCTGCTGCAAAAGTAACTGCGTTCAAAAACGGCGAACAAATTGCTGAATCTGAACTGAAAACTCCAGTGCTTCTAGACGAAGTACGTGCTGGTGGCCGTATTAACCTGATCATTGGTCGTGGTTTAACTGGTAAAGCACGTGAAGCTTTAGGTCTTGAGCCATCTTCTTTATTCCGTACTCCAGTACAACCTGCTGACTCTGGCAAAGGCTTCACTTTAGCGCAGAAGATGGTTGGTCGTGCATGTGGTCTTCCAGAAGGTCAAGGCGTTCGCCCGGGTACTTACTGCGAACCGAAGATGACTACTGTTGGTTCTCAAGATACAACTGGTCCTATGACTCGTGACGAGTTAAAAGACCTGGCTTGCTTGGGCTTCTCTGCTGACCTGGTAATGCAATCTTTCTGTCACACAGCTGCGTATCCAAAACCAGTTGACGTGCAAATGCAACACACACTGCCTGACTTCATCATGAACCGTGGTGGTGTATCTTTACGTCCAGGCGACGGTATTATCCACTCTTGGTTAAACCGTATGCTTCTTCCAGATACAGTAGGTACTGGTGGTGACTCGCATACTCGTTTCCCAATTGGTATTTCATTCCCGGCAGGTTCTGGTCTGGTAGCGTTCGCTGCTGCGACTGGTGTTATGCCACTGGATATGCCTGAATCTGTACTTGTGAAGTTCAAAGGTAAAATGCAGCCTGGTATCACTCTACGTGACCTGGTACACGCGATTCCTTACTACGCAATTAAAGAAGGTGACCTGACTGTAGAGAAGAAAGGTAAGAAAAACATCTTCTCTGGTCGTATCTTAGAGATCGACTTAACAGAAATGGAAACTGACTTAACTGTTGAGCAAGCATTCGAATTGTCTGATGCTTCTGCTGAACGTTCTGCAGCAGGCTGTGCGATCACGCTTTCTGAAGAGAAAGTTGCTGAATACCTACGTTCTAACATCACCATGCTGAAGTGGATGATTTCACAAGGTTATGGCGATGCTCGTACTATGGCGCGCCGTGTTGAGAACATGGAAAAATGGTTAGCGAACCCATCACTGCTGAAAGCTGATGCTGACGCTGAATACACTAAAGTGTATGAAATTGACCTTGCTGACATCAACGAACCTATCCTGTGCTGCCCGAACGATCCAGATGATGCGAAACTGCTTTCTGACGTTCAAGGCGACAAGATTGATGAAGTATTCATCGGTTCTTGTATGACGAACATCGGTCACTTCCGTGCAGCTGGTAAACTTCTAGATAAAGTTCCTGGTGGTTCTTTATCTACTCGTCTATGGTTGGCTCCTCCAACGCGTATGGACGAACACCAGTTAATGGAAGAAGGTTTCTTCAACATTTATGGTAAAGCTGGCGCGCGTACTGAAATGCCAGGTTGTTCATTATGTATGGGTAACCAAGCACGTGTTGCTCCGAACACGACTGTAGTGTCTACATCTACACGTAACTTCCCGAACCGTTTAGGTCAAGGCGCGAATGTATACTTGGCTTCTGCTGAGCTTGCATCTGTTGCTGCGGTTCTTGGTAAATTACCAACTCCAGAAGAGTATCAACAATACGCTTCTCAAATCGACAGCATGTCTGCTGACATTTACAAGTACTTGAACTTTGATCAAATGTCTGAATACACAGATGCTGCTGAAAATGTAGATACGAAGAAAATTGCTGCAGCTCAGTTGACTTAATGTCTGATTGATCAAAAAGTAGTTTAGAATAAGGGCTGATTTATCAGCCCTTATTTTTTTGAGTATTAATATGTCTATTGGTATATGGGAAGATTTGAATTTTAATTTCAATGAGTTTATATGTCTTCATAAAGGCTTTTTAAGAGCAGAAAATGGGAATTTTTTGCTATTTAGAGATGAAGAAGCTAGATTAAAATGGCTTTGTTGCACAAAGATTTCATAACTATATGATTTTAAAAGTTTTGATTATTTTTTTATCCAAAATTAAATTTATTTAAATCAGATGCTTACATATTTATGCAACAAAGCCGATTAAAATTAAAAGTAGAAGGGACGGTTGTTGATGATTCAAATCTGAAAGAAAAAACTGGATATATTGATAAAAATTAAAGCCTTATTGTATTCGAACATAAATTATTAAAACAAAAAATACTAATGTATGCTTTACCGATACAAAGGAGTCATTCTTTACTACCCTGTAATTCAAAGTATACAGATATATTTATAGTTGATGAAATTTGTTTTGAGGATAGTAATGAGTTAATAGGTGCTGAATATTTAATAGAATTTGTTGATAATTTAAAAATTAATCATATATTCCCTCATTCAATAGAATGGAAAGAAGAACATACAAGAACTTATGAAATAAATACACTAGATTGTAAATTGGTAAAAAAATTAATAGATCAGTCACATCATCCTCGCAATAGTATTAAATTTAAAATAGAAGAAGATGAGGTATCAATAATTAAAAATAATAATGGTAATAAGGGGGTAATATTTTATAAAAATAATGTAAGTTTGGAAAAGAGGGAAAAAATTAGAAAAGTTATTTCTTATATTTTAGGATGTCCATTGATTTATTTTGGATACACTTTTGTAAATAAATATTTTACACCTTCTTTTAGTTATTTAAAAAATATTAATACGAATGAGAGTAATTTATTAAATATTAATTTTCAACTACCAGCACCTCTTAGTTTAAATGCCGTAAATATTATAGAGTCTAATTTTTTTCAAAATTTGTTGAAAGAATTTTATTCTAAATATGAAGAATATGATCTTGATAGTATATTTTTTACTTATTGGGTAGCTGTAAACTCTAACTCAATAACTGCAGCTGTACACTACGGGGCTTTAATTGAAAAGTTACAAGCTATATATATGAAAATTAATAATGTTAGTTATAGTAAAATTATAGATAAATCTATCTTTAAAAAAATGCGAAAGCAATTAGAAGTACAGTTAGAAGATTTTGAACTGACTGACGAACAGAAGACAATTTTTTTAAATAAGATAGGAAATATGAATACTTATTCGCAGAAAGATAAGATGAATTTTTTTTGTAATGATATTTCAATACCGCTATCAGAATTTGAAAAATTAGCTTGGCAACAACGAAATGATGCAGCACATGGTAATGAAGTTAGCGATGTTAACCAAGCTTGGAAAAATACTCTCATATTAAGAGAATTATTTAATAAGTTTTTTTTGAAGATGCTAACATCCTCCTCATATTACTTATCTTATATAGAAGGAAGCCCAATAATCAAAAGTCTTTAAATAGAAAATTATTCAAGAGTTTTAATAGATAAAATGACCTCACAATCCCGCTTCCTCTGCATCGGTGGTTTCCTCAACGGAACTCAAGTCAAAGACCAAGGCGACAGTTTTGTCTGCGTCGAAAATGGTAAACAGGTGAATTACCATAAAAAGGAAATCTTCCATCAAGATGCTTGGGATCATGATTATTATGTTTGTGAAAGGGCTTTGTTGCACAAAGATTTCATAACTATATGATTTTAGAAGTTTTGATTATTTTTTGATCCAAAATTAAATTTATTTAAATCAGATGCTTACATATTTATGCAACAAAGCCGTTATGAATTATGAAATCGATGCCTTTGGCACCTTGGTGATTGCAGTATTTTTTCTTTTTATTGGGCGGTATCTTGTTAGTAAAATTGGCTTCTTTAGAAACTATAACTTACCTGAACCTGTAATCGGCGGTCTAATCGCAGCGATTACAGCTTTTATTCTCTATAAATTTTTTAATATCAGTGCCACATTTGACTCAGAAATTCAAACCATTCTGATGCTGATGTTCTTTACCTCTGTTGGTTTAAGTGCAGACTTTACCAAGCTCAAAGAAGGTGGGAAATCACTGCTGATCTTTCTGGTCTGTGTCATTCTATTTGTAGTTGTACAAAATGCGGTTGGCATGAGTTTAGCCACAGCACTTGGGCTTGATTCATTGATTGGTCTGATTGTCGGTTCTGTTACCTTAACGGGTGGACATGGTACTGCCGGTGCTTGGGGTGAAGTGCTTGAAACTCAATATGGAATACAGGGGGCGATTGTCCTCGGAATGGCAAGTGCTACTTTTGGTTTGATTATTGGTGGGCTTGTGGGTGGTCCGGTTGCCAAATTCTTGATTAAACGAAATCAGTTGGCAGAGACAGTAGCGCAAGAGACCAATGAACAACAACTCGATACTAGCATCAACACCGCACCCTTCGAATATCCAAAGAAAACCCGGTTGATTACAGCCAGTAATGCAGTGTCGACTTTGGGGATGTTTGCGCTATGTATTTTTGTTGCGAATGAAATGACAGAGATCAGTCAGGGAAGATGGTTTGAACTGCCGACCTTTGTCTGGGCTTTAGGTACAGGAGTAATTGTACGTAACTTTCTGGAGCATGTACTGAAAGTCGATATTTTCGACCGTGCCATTGATGTATTTGGCAACGCGTCATTGTCCCTGTATTTATCTATGGCTTTACTGTCACTGCAACTCTGGTTGCTGGCCGATTTGGCAGGCCCGCTCATTACCATTTTGTTTGCGCAGACAGCGGTACTGATTTTATTTACCGCAATTGTGACCTTTAGAATCATGGGAAAAAATTACGATGCAGCCGTATTGGTAGCAGGGCATTGTGGTTTTGGTATGGGAGCAACCCCGACTGCGATTGCCAATATTCAGGCGGTCACCAATAGCTATGGTCCATCACATAAAGCCTTTTTAATCGTACCGCTGTGTGGTGCATTTTTTATTGATATTGTGAATGCTGTGGTGATTCAGAGTATCATTGCATTTTTCGGTTAAATTTTAATACGACTTCAAAATCATATAGACATTAAAAAGCCCCATGGTTAGGGGCTAGTCGTATGCACATCTGAGGCACATACTGTAAGAGGCTCATCTCATACTGAGCGTATTAAAGCACACTCTTTTACTTCAACCTACGAAAGTTTTTCTGATCTGCTGGTTATAAATGAAAGGTCATAGCCAAAAGTGGGGGGGAGAAAGTTTTATTGCTCAAAAATAAGCATTTTTTATCTGGAACTTGGATGTTTTGAATTTCTCATTTCATCGTTAAATGGTTACAAAAATTTTCCAATAAGACGGAAAATATTACACGGGAATAAAAGAATTTAATCATTTACCAAGTTAATTAAAGTAAAAGTTATATAACTATTCATCTTTTTAGTCATGCAAAATAGCTTGAAATTAAATCAGATATTCAGAAGCAGAATTTGGTTTTTATCCCTGATTTTGGTGATTTTTTAAAACAGCCCATAAAACAATAAATAACAATAATGACAATAGTTGTTGTCAAATTATCTTTATGCTCATGAATGAAGTTATACATATAAAAACTTCAGAAAAATAATAATTTATGGATGAGCGTATGAAAGGAAAACTGGTATTCAATAGCCTCAATATTGCGGTGTGTAGTGTCATATTGTATGGCTGTGGTGGCGGAGGTGGAGATTCTTCCGGTTCAGGAACATCTTCAAAAGTAGAACGGGAAATGGTGGAGGTGTTATCCACCCGGCCAGATTTAATTACAGACTCGGATGTATTGCTGAAACTGGATCTGCCCGATGATATTCAAACTACGGCGTTGAAAGTGTCCCTGAATGGACAAAATATTAGTGATGCATTTGCCAATGAGCAGCGCCAAGCCTTAGTTGAAGGACTTAAACTGGGCGATAATCAACTCAAAGTTGAAGCAGGGCGTTATTATCAGAATTTAAGCCTGATCAATCATCCTTCGAGTGGACCATTACTGTCTGGCCCGCAGTTAAAGCCCTGGACCTGTACTAATGCGTCGACCGATCAGTTCTGTCAAAAGGCTGTGCAATATAACTATTACTATAAAGATCGCTTGGGACTCATTAAAAGTTATGACCCGGCACAACCGCCGGCCAGTCAGAATATTGCCACCACCACTACCGATGAAGGACTAACGGTGCCATTTATTGTGCGTGAGGAAGTGGGCTATCAGAACCGCGATGAATACCGTTTTGCGGTGTTGTATGATCCGAACCAGCCGTGGACCGCCTTAAAGCCACAAGCGCAATTTAACCATAAACTGGTGGTCACGCATGGCCAAAGCTGTGGTAATGATTACCAGTCTGCCTCTGCGCCAACGGTCATTGCCACCTCAAGTTCCATTTTGCCTGATGTCACCATTTTGGCTTTAGGCCGCGGCTTTGGGGTGATGTCGACTGCACTGTCTCATAGCGGTCATAACTGTAATCTGGCGATTCAGGCAGAATCGCTGATTATGGCCAAAGAGCGTTTTATTGAGCAGTATGGCACCTTGCGCTATACCATCGGGCAGGGCTGTTCAGGTGGTGCGCTGGCAGCACAATGGGTGGCCAATGCCTATCCGGGAATTTATCAGGGGATTTTACCCACTTGCTCATTCCCTGATGCTTGGAGTACCGCTTCACAGTTCGCCGATTATCACCTGATGATTAATTATTTCCAGACTCCAGAAGGCCGTTTAAGCTTCTTGCCGCATCAGATTGCGCATGTTCAGGGACATATTTCTGAAATTAATGGCTATGTCAGTGAGCTGGCCCAGTTTGATGTGGCGCGGCCAAATACCATCTGCAAGGGAATTTCATCGGCGCAGTTATATCATGCCACCAATAATCCTCAAGGCATTCGTTGCTCGATTCAGGATGCTGCAATTAATTTGCTGGCCCCACGTCCAACGGAGCTGTGGACCGAAACTGAAAAACGGATTGGTCGCGGTTTTGCCGGCCTGCCGATGGATAATGTCGGGGTACAATATGGCCTAGACAGCTTGATGAAAAATATCATCACCCCAGAACAGTTTGTACAGTTAAACGAAAAAATAGGCGGTGTGGATATTGATATTCAGGCGGTGCCTGAACGTCTAGAAGCCAATTATACGGCGCTGAACAATGCCTATCGCAGTGGCTTAATTAATGTTGGGAACAACCTGAATAAAGTGGCGATTATTGACTGTCGAGGTCCGGACCCGGCGTTGTTCCATGATTCCTATCGTGCCTTTGCCATTCGGGCGCGACTGGAAAAAGCGCATGGCAATTATAATAACCATGTGATTTATGGCGGTGATCTGGTCATGATTGCCGATGCCAAATGTCTGGAAATCAGCTTTAATGATATGGACCGCTGGTTAAGCAATGTCGAAAAAGACTTAAGTGATTTGCCTATTGCCACCAAACTGACCCAAAACAAACCGGCAGATGTAAAAGATGCCTGTATTACTGCCGGCATCATTAACCGCGAGAATCTGTGCAGCACGCTCAGATTACCGGTATATGGCACACCGCGTATGGTGGCCGGGGACAGCCTGACCACCTATGCCAACAAGTGTCAGCTGAAACCTTTAAATGTGTCGGATTATGGCAATACGGTCCGCTTTAGCAATGAACAGCTCCAGCGATTGCATCGGGTTTTCCCGCAAGGCGTGTGTGACTATAGCCAAGCCCCAGTTGGCTTTGCTGACACCATTGGCTGGATGAGTTATCAGGATCGGCAGGGCAGCGTAGTTTATGGAGGACAACCTTTGCCTGCGGTCAGTTCATCGGCTGCACGCGGCTGGGCATCTAAAGCTTTCCAGTTGTTTTAATTCTTCACACATTTTTTGTTTCACAAAAACCAGTGATTTTTCACTGGTTTTTTTATGATTCATTTTGATTTTTAGTTGAAAATTCATGTGATATAACGGCGGTTATTTCGCCGGTGTGTAGATGGCAGGCAGATAACCTTTGGTCGAATTAAAATGTTAACCAGATCTCATTAATTCGCTGAATTATCAGGTTTTTTAGCGAGAAAGCCCAGATAAGCGTTGTAAAATCATTAGATTAAATTTACTCACAATTATCTTGATTAATATGAATTATTTCATATAATTACAATGATTTATCACAAAATGGACAAATCCAGGAAAATAGTGATAACTGATTCCGGGTTGTGACACTAAAATGAGTCTGAAAAATTAAAACAATCATAGGGTGAAGGATTATGGATATCACTGAGACGGTGTTTGACTTCAAAGCCTTATCCACACAACAACAAGATTATTTTTTTGAAAAAATTGCCGAGTTTGATCAGCAGGTGTTTACGTTAACCTGTGAAAAGGAGCTAAAGAAATATCTGTATGACCCGCAGGCAATTTCGGTCACTATTATTCAATATCATCATCGTGGCAAACTGGTCGGGCAGACTATTATTCCACTGTTGGCCTTAACCCTGTTACATCAGCCAATTCTGGTGGTCAACTCACGCGCCAGTTTTTTAAAAAGCTATCGCCATCAATACAACCATAAAATCATCAACAGTGCGCTCAAAGCCATGCTGAACCAGCGCTTTAAATATCCTTTAACGCCCATGTGGTTTATTGCCACCATCAACCAGCCGAAGCTTTATGCACATTTTGTATCACGTGTTCGGGGCTTTTATCCACGCAGTGATATCCGGATGCCGGAGGATTATTTAAGCGTGTTGCAGGTGATGGCCAGCCGGCAACACGACATCCAGAAGCGTGATGAAGATATTTATGTGCATCAGACCTGTGTGCCGCTGCGCAGTGAAGAAGAACTGCAACAGTTAAGAGTGCATGCCAATCCGCATTGCGATTTTTTTCTGCAACACGCACCGGACTATTTTGATGGCATCGGCCTGATGTGTATTTGCCGTTTAGACAGTAAAACCCTGACCGAAACGGCACTCAACTTTGCTTTGGACCGGAAGGTGTCTTAAGGCGCCAGAAATTTTAAATCGGCATGTTCACGGATGGTGTCCGCATCCAGACTGAAAATTGCATCTATAAACGCCACATTAAAACTGCCAACCTGTGAACTTTGCGCGTGGGCCAGTTTTCCGGCAATGGCAAAATGGACATGCGCGGCAATGGTGGCAATGGTCACCGGACTGACCGCGGCATACGCCGCAATTAAAGCGCCTAGGGCACAGCCGGTTGCGGTGACTTTGGGCTGTAATTCCGAGCCACCATTCACCTGCACCACCTGTTCCAGCTGTCTGGACAGAATAAAATCGGATTCACCGGAAATGGCAATACATTCGGCATGCGCCAAGAGGCTTTTGGCCTGTGCATATACCGCGGTGCTGTCCAGGGTCGAATCAACACCTTTGGATTCTACCTGTGCGCCGGCCAAGCCGCCAATTTCCGACGCATTGCCGCGAATCACACTCGGTTGAAAGGCCAATAGCGCATCAACCATATCTGAGCGCCATTTTAAGACGGGCCCATAACCGACCGGGTCCAGCACCCACGGTTTGGCAAGACGCTGGGCCGTTTCTGCCGAAATCTGCATGGCCTGCATCTGTTCGCTGGTCGGTGTGCCCAAATTAATACTTAAGGCGCTGCAAATACTGCTAAAGCTTTCTGCTTCAAAAGGATTATCAATCATGGCCGGTGATGCACCGGCAGCCAGCAGAATATTGGCGGTGTAATTGGTGGCGACACTGTTGGTGATACATTGCACCAATGGTTGCCGGGTTTTAAGCAGGCTCCAGGCTTCAATAATTTTTTCAATCATTGCCGCGGTTTCATCGGGCAGGCTGCTGTCAAGAGTGGAAAGCTGTTCTGGATAATTCATCAGTTACCCCTTTATTGGGTAAAGTAGTGGTCTTGCTGTTTACAGCGACGGCAGAACAAGGACACATAATGCTGGGCATCATAATCGACATCCAGTTCATCCGAGCCGCAGTGCATACAGCGTTTTAAGGCATAAAATTTTAAGCGCGGTTCAATCTTTTCCCAGATTTTCCAGATCGGTTGTACAAAGATCATTTCATCATAATTGAGAAAACGGAAAAATAGAATTTCCACCATTTTGCTCATCGGTAGTTGTGGTGGATGTGGCAGCGTGGTGGTCATCCATTTTTCTTGCAGGCCACGTTCACGGTACTGTTCTACGGTTTTTTTCAGCAGATTGGTATTAATGAATTTTTCATTGCGCGGCTGTAATAATTTCTGGCCATGCAGATAATCCAGCGCGGTTTGTACCAGATAAAAAATCTGACCCGCTGCCAGGCTGTCCAGCAGGCGAAAACACAGGCTTTTAAAACTGTTATTGCCAGAAATTTGCACCTGCCAGATGCGGCAATAAAACTGCATGAACTGCACCACTTTTTCATACATCAGTTCATAGATGGCATCTTTGACTTCATCTGAACTGTGAAAGGGCACGCCCTGACTCAAATTCTGGTAAAACCATTGTCGAAGCTGATGGGTAATACTGAACAGGCTCGGCTCCGAATAACCGTCCAGCCGCACATTCACATAATACTGGCCGGCTTCATCGGCAAATTCCTTGGCCACCAGAATCTGCTGGTCAAGCAGCTGTTTGATCAGCTGTTTCTGATATAAATAGTTGGGTGAAAAAGGCTGGAATTTAATTCGCTCCCAGTAAATATATTCATCATGCTGGGTATTTTCATGTACCTGATCGTCCAGCATCGACAATAAAAACAGTTTCTGGATAAAGCTTAACTGATTCAGCTTGTGCTCAACCATGTCTTTATCTTTGCCTTTATTTTTGAGCTTGCGGTTTTCCTGTACCAGCGCTTCTTTAATCAGCTGTTTGCGTTTTTTTTCACAGGCCGGGCAATGACAACTGTGCAAATTGCCCGGATACACTTTATGTTCGCAGTAACTGCACTCGTGATAGCTCAGCTCCTGATCGTACTGTTCGGCTTCCACCCAATACATGGCAGCGCGGCACAGCGGACACGAGGTGCTTTCATCTAACTGTTTTTGCAGAATCTGGAGCATATTCAGGTGCAGTCATCATTTTAGAAATAGGATGTCTGGATTATACATGGCTGGGCCGCATTGGTTTGCTCAAAAAAACATAAAGCAGAAAACTTGGACACTATGCTGAATTTAAACGCCCTGACTTGAACAGCTCTTTTTCATAAAAAATACGGCAGGACGCCGTATTTTAAATGGAAGTTAGAGGAGAGAAGATTATACCGGACACGGTAGCGAATCATCCTCCTCACCAAGTTGCTTGGCCTGAATCAGCGCCTGTACTTTTTTGCTTGGGATTTTCTTGCTGCCCAGGGCATCATAGGTATTCAAAATAGAGGTAACTTCATTGGTCTGCATGGGAATGCCTTCACAGCTCATAAAGAGGGCAATCACTTTATGGTCGATGTTGGCCTGATCGAGAGTTTGCAGGGTTTTAATATTTTCTACACGGACGATATGCTCTTTTAAATACATCTCACACCTCTTCTCGTTTTTTCATCATTGTTATCATGCGCTCGGCGCCTTTAAATACAAGCAAGAAGCGTGCACAAAATGTAGCCGATTTGAAAATAATGTAATGACCTACGCTGAAATGGCGATCCATCCAACTGAAAGCGTCATTTAGCCGATAACTGTTTGACTCTAGAAGCGAAATTGAAAAGCTAAATTTGAATAAATCTCCCTTCGCAAATGCTGGCGAATTGTCACCGGATTTATCTTGACGAAGTCTAAATAAGCCTCTGTTTAGACTTGGGAAATTATCCGGTTTTATCTCGCAGTATATTTTTAGCTGCACAGATCACAGGTCTTTGATTACAGAATGTAGTCAAGTGGCAGCTTTATGTAGGAACTTGTATCTCAATAGCGCAGAATTTCAGGTCAGATGGGCAGAACAGCACCAGCATGGCGCAACACCAGTGCGAGAAGATTTTAGCGGGCAGATTAAGCTGTTGGATTCGCTGCATAATTCAGCATCTCTGTATTTTTAAACAGATTTAGTTGAATGATGAATTGAAAAGTTGTGGCCGGATGCCCATATTAGAACAGACGCGCATTCAGCAGACAGACTGAAAAAGTTGGCGTATGATCAAGACATCATCCGCATAATGCCCCGGCGTATAAACAATTAGGACATGATATGAATATCGCAGCAAATCCAGTGGTTGAAGCAGACCAAACTATTTATTTAAAAGATTATCAAAAACCTGCATTTCTGGTGGATTCAATTAATCTGGATATTCAGGTGTATGCAGACCACACCATCGTCAATGCTATTTTGGAGATGCAGCGCCAGACCGAAGGTGATCTGGTGCTGCTGGGCCGTGACCTTGAGCTGAAATCTATTCATCTGAACAGTCAGCAACTGACCGAAAATGACTATCAGCTTGATGCTGAACAGCTGGTAATTCAGAATGCGCCAGATCGTGCACGTATTGAAACCCAGGTGGTGATTCATCCGGAAAGCAACACCATGCTGGAAGGTCTGTATCAGGCTGGTGATCTGTTTGTGACCCAGAATGAGCCGGAAGGTTTCCGTAAAATTACCTTCTATCCGGACCGTCCGGATGTGTTGTCGGTATTTACTACCCGGGTGGAAGCCGATAAAAAATATCCGGTGCTGCTGGCCAATGGTAACCTGATTGAAAAAGGCGAGGTCGATGCCCAGCGTCATTATGCGATCTGGCAGGACCCGACCAAAAAGCCAAGTTATCTGTTTGCCTGTGTGGTCGGCGATTTAGCGGTGCTGAAAGACAGCTATGTGACTTCTGAAGGCCGTAATGTGGCACTGGAAATTTATGCGGTAGAAAAAGATATTCCTAAATGTCACATCGCCATGGAAGCGTTAAAACATTCCATGCGCTGGGATGAAGAACATTATGGTCTGCCGTATGACCTCGACAACTATATGATTGTGGCGGTTAGCCAGTTCAATATGGGCGCGATGGAAAACAAGGGCCTGAACATCTTTAACACCTCTTGCGTGCTGGCCGATGAAGAATACACCACCGATGCGGCAATTATGCGGGTTCAGTCGGTCATCGCACACGAATATTTCCATAACTGGACCGGTAACCGGATTACCTGTCGTGACTGGTTCCAGCTGTGTCTAAAAGAAGGCTTGACCGTTTTCCGTGACCAGTCGTTTTCAGAAGATTTACAATCGGCCGCAGTACAACGGATTGATGATGTCGCTGTATTAAAAGCGCATCAGTTCCCGGAAGATTCTGGCCCATTGTCGCATCCGCCACGTCCAGATCATTTTGTTGAAATTAATAACTTTTATACCGCCACGGTGTATGAAAAAGGGGCGGAAATTAACCGCATGATGTCGACCTTGCTCGGCAAGGAAAAATTCCGCGCGGGTACCGATGAGTATTTCCGCCGTCATGATGGTCAGGCGGTGACGGTCGAAGACTGGGTTGCGGCACTGACTGCCGGTTCAGGCGTTGATTTATCGGCATTTTTAACTTGGTATAACCAGCCGGGTACTCCAAAACTGCAGGCACATGGCGAGTATGATGCTTCGACTCAAACCTATCGTTTAAGCTTTAAACAGAGCCTGAAAGCGCATCCGAAATATCCAGACCTGAAAGCCGTGCCAATTCCGGTGGCTTTGGCGCTGTTTAATGCTGAAACCGGCGAGCAATATGCGCTGCAATCTGAGGCCCTGTTTGAAAATGGCGTAAAAGATGGCGTGTATCTGTTTGATCAGGATGAGGCAACCATCGAATTTAGCGGCATTAATGCCAAACCGGTGGTGTCGCTGTTACGTAATTTCTCGGCGCCGGTAAATCTGGAATTTGATGCCAGTGATGCCGAGTTGGCCTTCCTGATGCAGTATGAAACCAACGGCTTTAACCAGTGGCAGGCGACCCAGACCTTGCTGGAGCGCATTTTGCTAAATGGTCATGCGGTAGAAAGTTATCTTCAGGCCATGAAAAACACGGTGCCGGCACTGGTCAATCAGGACCCGTTACTGGCCTCACGAATTTTTGATGTACCAAGTGAAGGTTATTTGGGCAGCCGGATTGATCAGCACTATAGTCCGGTGGACATTCAGGAAAAACGTGAAGCCTTGTTAAATACGCTGGCGCGTGAATTGGGTGCTTTCTGTAAGGAAACTTACTTAAGTCTGGACCCGGACCTGCAAAAAGAGTTTTCACAGGCCATGGGCGTGCGTGCGCTGAAGAATATTATGCTCAGTCTGATGGCACGTCAGGGCGATACCGAAGCCTTTGATCTGGCGCATCAGCAGTATCAGAATACTGGCAATATGTCAGAACGTTTAGGCGCGCTACGTGTACTGGTCTGGAATGATGCACCGCAAGCCGAATCCTGCCTGCAGGATTTCTATGACCGCTTTAAAGATGAAGCGCTGTCTTTAGACCAGTGGTTTACTGTACAGGCCTCCCATCCAAATGCAACGGCTGAAACCATTCATACCTTAACCCAGCATCCGGACTATGATCTGGGTACGCCAAACCGCATTCGTTCGGTCAGTGGTGGTCTGAATATGAATCCGGTAAATACCTGGAGTTTTGGGGTGCAGCATTATATTCATCTGGCCAAATACCTCGATGAAAAGAACCCGATTTTAGGTTCACGTTTGCTGCAGGTGCTGTCACGCTGGTATACGCTGGATGAACCACAGCGCAGTCAGGTACAGGTGGCCCTGGAAAACTTGAAGCCCTTGGTGAAATCGAAAAACGTGGTTGAAACTTTAAACAGTATGCTGAATGTCTAAACCGGTGCAGCTTTCGCTCGAAAAAATAGAATAATGAAGATTTATTTTATTTTCTCGGTATTTAGCTGTAACTTTATGTGAACTTTCCCGCATATTCGCGGGGAGTATGCTAAATTAAGGCTGAAACGTGTTTAGATAATTTAAATAAAAAAGCTCATCATTGTGGTGGGCTTTTTTATTTTTAGCCTGGAAAGGTTCAGGTGAAAAAGCCGGGTTCTGGCGTGAACAAGAGGTTGAGTGATGCTGGTTAAAATTGAAGATGGTTTTTACTTGAATTCACGACATATTATTGCGTTAAGAGTGAACAGAATATTGAATGAAGAGCGTTTTATGGTGTCTATTGAATATACACCACACTCGATGCAGGACAAGGGGCTGTATCAGCGCATCTTTCCGAATAAAATTGAAGCAGAACTGTTTTTACAGGCATTGCATCAGGAAATTTCCAAACCCTGACCGCTGTTCAGCAGATTTAAAAAAAACTCCTCACGTTGAGGAGTTTTTTTATGGCAGCTTTAGATTTACTTTAGACTTTTACAATTAGCACCGGAATAGGCGATTGGGTCAGCACGTTTTGCGCTACGCTACCCAGCATCATTTTCTTGAAACCGGTCCGGCCATGTGAGCCCATAATAATCAGATCGGCACCGACTTCATCGGCAATCTGCATAATGCCATCTGAGGGTGAAACGCCGTGCGCCAGTTTCTGATCGACCTGCACGCCTTCACGCTGGAAAGAATCAAGAATTTCCTGCAAGCGCAGTTTGGCATTTTTTTCGGCCTGCATGAAATAGTCGGTAATGGCCGGAGCAACTTTATAAAAATCGACGCCGACAAATGGGTCAACCGCAATCACGCTCATTACCGTGACCTGGCAGCCTAAATCTTTGGCCAGACTTAAAGCCTGTTCTACAGCAGCATAAGAAATCGGGGATTCATCCACTGGAACAAGAATATGTTTATAGCTGGTCATGACAGTTTTCCTTATTTTTACATATGAATATCGCGGGCTTTATTGAAACTGACAGTGAATGAAAGTACATCAAAAGCATTCAGGATTCTGAACTGTAGTAGGGCAATTAGGCCTTAATGACCAGCACCGGCAATTCAGAACTGCGCAGTACATCCTGAGCAAAACTACCGAGCAGGAATTTCTGGAAGCCTTTACGACCGTGTGAACCCATCACAATCAGGTCAACGCCCATTTCTTGTGCAGCTTCAACCACATGCTTGGCCGATACTTCACCTTCCACAATTTTAGTACTTACAGTAACGCCTGCAGCTTCGGCAATTTGCTGGCCTTCTTTCAGGGCTTTTTGTGCATTACCGTGTGCCTGCACAAAGTATTCTTTCATGATGGCAGATGAATAATAGAAATCGGCATCAGTGAACGGGTCTTCCGCCACCAGACTCACCAGACTCAGCTGACTGTTAAAGGCACGGGCAATTTCAGCTGCATGTTGCACCGCAGAATAGGAAATTTGAGAACCATCGACCGGAACGAGAATATGCTGATACGCCATGGAGAAACTCCTTATTGATATAATGAACTTAATGTTTAGCTATACTCTATAGATAGCACATCACCGGGGGGCATTCAATTTATTCCGGTGTTCTGTCTGCAAAAAAGATACAGATTTTCAATCACAATACCACTTAAGTAGGTCTTTGATTTAACAAATAATTCTGACTGGAATACTCTACATTGTCAGATCGCATTGTCGTGAAAAACCGGGTTCCATCTGCGCGGCGGCTGCTTTATAGTGAAGAAAAATAAAACAGCTGTATAAACAGGAAGATGGGTGAAATGAAGTATCTGATGTTAAGTCTGTGCATGAGCTTGCTGCTGGTGCTGAGTGGCTGCCAAAGCACAGCCGGTAATAGCCGTATTATTGCTGGCGCATTTAATCTGACCACCCAATTGCAACAGAAACTGATGGATCGGGATGCACCGCAGCAGGTGCGGGTGCTGGAAAATATCCAGTATCAGCAAGATCCGGATTTAAGCCTGGATGTCTATTTGCCAGCACAGACACCTGATGATACCGGATTACGCCCGGCCGTGGTCTGGATTCATGGCGGTGGCTGGATTTCCGGTTCCAAAGCCCATGCGCGCGGTTATTTTAAACGGCTGGCAGATGCCGGTTATCCGGTGTTTTCACTGCAATATCAACTGGCGCCAGCGGCGACTTATCCCACCCAGTTACACCAGATTAATCAGGCACTGGCCTATATTCAGGAACATGGCGCGCTGTTTGGTGTTGATGCCGAGCAACTATTTCTGGCTGGAGATTCTGCCGGTGCCAATCTGGCCAGCCATTATGCAGCCTTGTTGAGTAATCCGGAATTTGCCGCGCATTCGGAATTTGTGCCGGTTCTGGCCTTAACACAGCTGAAAGGGGTGATTTTGCACTGCGGGATTTATGATTTACCGTATTTTATTAAAACCGCGCCGGATGAAATCAAAATTGTCGAGTGGGGCATTTATAACATGGTGCAGGCCTATACCGGCGACCGCAAACAGGATGCGGAATTTCTGCAGCAGATTTCACCGATTCAGCATATTACTCCCGCGTTTCCACCGGTATTTTTAAGTGGCGGCAATAAGGATTTTCTGACTGATACTCAATCTTTACCGCTGTTAGAGGTGTTAAAGCAGCAGCAGGTGCCAGTAAAAGCAGTATTTTATCCCGACTCTAAACGCTGGCTGATTCATGAATATCAGTTCTTAATGCATCTGCCCGAAAGCCAGCAGACTTTTGAGCAGACCCTGTCATTTCTGGCCGATTATAGTAAAGCGGATCAGACAGATAGATCCGCGCCCTAAAATCTGCTGGTCATCATGTTAGTCTTTAGGATTTGGCTTTCCAGGGAAATTTCATCACCAGTAACACCACCACACCGCAAACCAGTCCCCAGAAGGCCGAGCCAATGCCCCAGAACTGGATGCCTGAAGCGCTTAGTAAAAAGGTCATTAATGCGGCTTCCCGGTCATCGGCCTCTTTAAAGGCAATAAAGGCGCTATGGCCAATGGTGCCAAACAGGGCGATACCGGCCAATGCAGTAATCAGCACTGCCGGAAAAGACATCAGCAGGCTGGTTAAGGTGGCGGCAAACAAGCCCATCAGGATATAAAACAGGCCACAGCTCATGCCGGCAATATAGCGTTTTGATGGGTCCGGATGCACCTGATGATCCAGACTAACGGCGGCACTAATCGCTGCAATATTCACGCTATAACAGCCAAAAGGCGATAACACGGCCTGCGCGGTACCGGTCCAGCCGAGCAACTGATTAACATGCGGCTGATAGCCATAGCTTTTAATAATGGCGATGCCGGGTAAATATTGCGAGGCCAGATTAATCACCAGCAAAGGTAAAGCCAGACCTAAAATAGCGGGCAGGCTAAATTCCGGACTGATCCACACCGGTTGCGCCAATGACCAGCTCACCACAGGAAAATGGAAATCCAGTACCAGCGGGCACAGCAGCATCGCGGCAATTACGGTCAGCACAATGCTATAGCGTGGCCAGAAGCGTTTTGACAGTACATAGGCTGCTAGTAAAGACAGGATAAATGCCCATTCATGCTGAATGCTGGCGAACAAGGCAATGCCGAATTTTAGCAGTACGCCGGCCAGCATGGCGCTGGTCAGGCTTTGTGGAATATAACGAAACAGACGTTCAAAAATACCGAAAAAGCCCAACAGTGCAGTCAGCACGCCACACACCAGAAAAGCCCCAATAGCCTGATTCAGACTATAACCACTGCCCGTGGCAATAATCAGGGCCAGCCCGGCGGTTGACCAGGACGTCGACACCGGATATTTGAATTTCCATGAGAGCAGCAAGCCCGACAGGCCAATGCCCAGACCCAAAGCCCAGAACCAGGAGGTAATCTGTTCGGCTGTGGCCCCTAAAGTTTGCGCCGCCTGAATCACCAGTACGGCAGAAACACTAATACCAATTAAAAAAGTGATAAATCCAGCAAAAACAGCCGGAATAGAAAAATCATGTATAAGCTTTTGCATAATCCGTTGCACAATAAAAATGGGAGAGAAAGCCGATAAATCATACGCCTTTCAATGGCCATCTAAAAGCTCAAATCTTTATCAGAAGTTAAAAATTTTGCTTGATTTTTATAGGGTCGAGCTGGCCAGTTTTAAGCCAAAACCACAAAACAGCAGGCCAACTGCGGCCACACCGGTCGCGGTAAGGCGGTAATTCCGGTTGAAATAGGTTGCCAGTTTCATTCCGGAAAAAATCAGAATTGACAGATAACTCATGCTGATGATTTGCAGAATAATGGCCAGCAGGGTAAAGGTCAGCGCCGGATAAGGATAGGCCGGATCAACAAATTGCACAAAAAAAGACAGATAAAACAGAATCGCTTTCGGATTTAAAATACTAATGGTTAATGCGGTGCGAAAAGGATGAACCTGTTCTGGCGTACTGCTGCTATTCTTGGTTTGAGTCGAGCGGCTTTTCTCGGGCTGCCAGGTGCGATAGGCGGCAATCATCAGACGTATGCCCAAATAACTTAAATACAGCGCGCCAATCATTTTCAGCGCTATAAACAGCCATGGAAAACTGTGTAGCACGGAGGCTGCGCCAAAGGCGGTACACAGGATTAAAATCAGGTCACCGGTATAAACGCCTAAAGCGCCCAGATAGCCGGCTTTAATGCCAAAGCGTGAGGCAATTGACATCACATATAAAGAGTTGGGGCCGGGCAGGATCACAATTAAAATGGTTCCAATAATGAACGTCATTACGTCAGTGATACCAAACACAGGAAATCCAGAGAACTAAAAAGGCCGATGCAGCATTATATAGCAACATCGGCCTCGAATACGCGCACAGCGGCGCGGCTAAACAGAAAAATTAAGCTTTAATTTCGGCATCAATACCAAAGCCTTGGCGCAATAACTGGCTTAACTGTTCACGCGCTTTAATAAAGCCATCAATACCGCTTTGCAGTAACTGGAAGGCCATTAAGTCATGTTCCAGCTGCTGTTTAAATTTCTCTTTTGTGATCGGCTCCAGCTCGCCTTGAGCTTCAATCGTGTCACTTGAGAGTTGTGCTGTGACTTCACGCTCATCCTGTTCCAGTTCGGCCAGCAGGTTGGGTGAAACGGTTAACAGGTCACAACCGGCCAGCGCCAAGACCTGATCAATACTGCGGAAGCTGGCACCCATGATTTCAGTCTTCACCGCATGCTGTTTGTAGAACTGGTAAATCTTTTTCACGGACAGCACACCCGGATCTTTTTCAATTGGGTAGTACATGACATTTTCGGCTTTTTTGTACCAGTCCAGAATACGCCCGACAAAAGGGGAAATCAGCGTGACGTTGGCATCAGCGCAGGCATGTGCTTGATGCAGACCGAACAGTAAGGTTAAATTGGTATGAATGCCTTCTGCTTCCAGCTGTTTTGCCGCCTGAATGCCTTCCCAAGTTGAAGCAATTTTAATCAGGATACGTTTCTGATCAATACCATATTCTTTATACAGCGCCAGCAGTTCTTTGGCTTTGGCAATGGTCGCATCTGTATCATAAGACAGTGAGGCATCTACCTCAGTCGATACACGGCCATCAATCAGTTTAAGAATTTCTACCCCGAACTTGACGGTTAAAATATCAATGGTGCGTTCAATCAGTTCGTCTTGCTGATAACCTTCTGCTTTGGCCTGATCAAAGGCTTCGGTTAAAAGCGGTTTACTGTCGGCCTGTTCAGCCGCCGCGGTAATTAAAGACGGGTTGGTTGTTGCATCTAAAGGACGAAACTTTTCAATGGCAGTTAAGTCACTGCTGTCGGCCACAATAGTTGTTAAGCGTTTTAATTGGTTTAAGGCGTTCTGTGTCATTGAATCCGCTTCTCTAGTTGTTCGGTTATTGCTTATGCAATTATTTATAACACAAACTGGATTTAACCCAAGTGAAAAGCGTTACAGATCAGTGTCTAATTTGTGCTTTTTCGTTGATTGCGCAAGTGATTAATCAAAAAACGAGCAGCCAGCCCCAGTTTGCTTTCACGGCTCCAGACCAGATCGACAAAATATTCAAACTTGGGCGAGAAATCCAGAAAGTCCAAAACCTGTAGTTGCTGCTTTAAGTTCGGGTTTTCATTCAGCATTTGCAGCGGCAACACACCCCAGCCCAGACCCTGTAAAATTAACGAGCAGGCAGTATGATGATTATCAGTGCGCCAGTACTGTTTGGAAAATAACAGTTCCGGCTGAGTACGACGGTCACGGCTGGCCACCACAATTTGCCGGCTGTGCAAAATAGCTTCAAAGCTGACCGGTGCCTGTTGAGCCAAGGCAAAATCTCGGGCCGCCACCGGCACCAAGGCTTCGCGTTTCAGTTCTACAAACTGCTCGCCACTGTCGAGCTGTTCACGTTCAAACATCACTGCCAGTTGCGCCGACTGTTCGACCAGCATGTGCATGGCATCTTCCTGTGGCGCTGAAAATATATTGATCTGTAGCGTTGGAAATTCCTGCTGCAGCAGGGCAATGTACTGGGTCCAGTCGCTATGAATCAGCTCGGAAACCACCACAATATTCAGTTCTGATTCCAGCCCTTCACTTAACGCTGCGGCATGCTGTTTCCACTGGTTCATTTCAACCAGCAGTTGCTCGGTCTTTTCATACAGGGTTAATGCCTGTGCGGTCGGCACCGGTTCACGCCCGATGCGTTGAAATAGATTCAAGTTCAGGTCAATTTCCAGATTGGCAATTGACATACTTACTGCAGATGGCACTTTTCCCAGTTGCCGCGCCGCTGCGGAAAAAGAACCGCATTCAATCACGGTTTTAAAGATGATCAGCTGTTCCTGGTTCACATTCATGGGCAGCAACCTGTCAATAATATTGAAAGATTCTAACTCGATTTGTCGATAATTTAAAAATAAGATGGCAGCAATTGATGAAATAGATACGGTTTAACATGTTGCTGTCGAAAAGAAGATTAATTCATGCCTTGAGTTATGAACTGATTTTACTGGTGATTATTGCCCTAGCTTTAAGCCTGATTTTCAAGATGCCGCTGGAAGTGACCGGTAGCCTGGGTGTGGCCATGGCAGTAACCTCGGTCTTGTGGAATATGCTGTTTAATCATTTTTTTGAAAAATTTGAAGCACGCAGACAGCTCAAGCGAACGGTGAAAGTACGGATTTTACATGCCATTGGTTTTGAAGGGGGCTTAATGTTAGCCACCATTCCAATGGTGGCCTATGCTATGCAGATGAGTCTGCCCGAGGCCTTTTTGCTGGATTTAAGCCTGACCTTATGTATTTTGGTCTATACCTTTATCTTCCAGTGGGGTTATGACGCGATTGAGGTACGTTTGGGCTATGCACCGGCCTATCGTGAGTCTGTTTAAAATATGTCTGATGAATTTAAGAGCAGACAATAAAAAGGTAATAAAACGTCCATAAAAAAAGCCACTGCACCAGGCAGTGGCTTTTTCAGTGAAGGCAGGGGAAATTACTTCTCGACAATCGCTGTTACACCTTGACCGCCTGCAGCACAGATTGAAATCAGCACACGACCTGAACCTTTTTCATTCAGCAGTTTGGCAGCAGTCGCCAGAATACGTCCGCCGGTTGCAGCAAATGGGTGACCAGCAGCCAGAGAAGAACCTTTTACGTTCAGCTTGTTACGATCAATTGAACCCAATGGTGCTTCTAGACCTAAGCGATCTTTGCAGAATTTTGGATCTTCCCAGGCTTTTAAGGTCGACAGCACTTGTGAAGCAAAAGCTTCGTGAATTTCATAGTAGTCAAAGTCTTGTAGAGTCAGACCGGCACGTTCCAGCATCCGTGGTACGGCATAGGCTGGCGCCATAAGCAGGCCTTCTTTCTTCTCGACAAAATCAACTGCAGCCGTTTCCTGGAAGGTTAAGTAAGCCAGTACGTCATGACCATTGGCTTTGGCCCATTCTTCAGAAGCAAGCAGAACACAAGATGCACCATCGGTCAGTGGGGTTGAGTTGCCTGCGGTCATGGTACGCGCATCACCTTTACCAAAGGCTGGTTTCAGTTTAGCCAGTTTCTCTACTGAAGAATCCGGGCGCAAGTTGTTGTCACGCTCTAAACCTAAGAATGGTGTGATCAGGTCATCAAAGAAACCTGCTTCATAGGCGGCTGCCATTTTCTGGTGTGAAGATGCAGCAAGTTCATCCTGCGCTTCACGCGAGATGCCCCATTCCAGCGCAGTAATCGCCTGATGGTCACCCATTGACAGACCGGTACGTGGTTCACCATTTTTCGGTGCATCCATCAGGTCTTTGATATTGATTTTGGTCAGCGCTTTTAAGCGGTCTTTACCGGTTTTGGCAATATTCAGCTCCAGCAGGGCTTTACGTAAACCGTCACCAAAAGCAATCGGGGCATCGGAAGTGGTATCGACACCACCAGCAATACCGACTTCAATTTGGCCCAGAGCAATTTTATTGGCCACTAAAAAAGCTGCCTGCAAACCGGTTCCACACGCTTGCTGAATATCGTAAGCAGGTGTTTCAGGAGCCAATTCAGTGTTCAGTACACACTCACGAGTCATGTTAAAATCACGGCTGTGTTTGAGTACGGCACCGGCAACGACTTCACCGAGGCGTTGGCCTTCTAAACGATAACGTTCTACCAGACCATTTAAAGCGGCGGTGAACATATCGATGTTTGAGGCAGTGAAGTAAGCGCCATTTGAACGTGCAAATGGAATGCGGTTACCACCGATAATCGCAACGCGACGGACAGTGTTTTGGCTCATGGTATTATCCTGTTGACCAGATGTTTCAGTTGTAGTTTCAGAAGGAGGAGGGGTTGTACTTTTTTTACGGGTAGATGCCGCACGGGTGCGTGCAGGTTTAGCCGCAGGGTTTGCTGACGAATTTGCCGTGCCAGAACTTTTGGTTGTACGCGTTGTACTTTTTGATGTATTTGACACAGTTTCTGTAGCAGAATTTTCGACCGCCGGATTTTCTTGAGTTGTTTTGCTCATAAGGCTTTTCCAAGCATGTTGATGATCTTCTTAGGGGTTACATTAGCATAATCTAGAATAGCCTGAATTGACTACAATGACATTGCAGAATGCTTTCAGGTCAAGTCATCTGTATATGATCTCAAGTATTATTCATAACAAACTGATCGATCTATTGAAATACAAAGTATCTGACATCATATTGAAGCTAAAGGATAACTTTAGATTAATCACAAATTCATTTTGTCTGAGAGATAATAATCATGACTGACCAATACCAAGCTTTTGCAAAATCTCCAATTGGTAAATTTGTCATTAAAAATTTAGGCCTGCCATCCCCAACTTTCCTTGAGCGTTTTGACAGCGCGACGCCTGTGGTCAAGGGTGCAGTTTTGTTGGGCGCAGCGCCGGAAAGCACATTATCAGGTGCAATTGCCCAGGTTCTGGCCAATATCCATGCCAACAGCTATGCCGGCAATAATGCAGAATTACAGCAGGCTGCTGCACAAGCCGGTTTAAACCTGTGTGCTTTTAACGCGGGCGATAAAGAATCTAAATTTAAAGCGGTGGTCTTTGATGCCTCAGGCATTCAGAACTCTGAACAGTTAAATGCGCTCTATAACTTCTTTAATCCGGTGGCGCGCCAGATTCAGGCCTCTGGCCGTGTAGTGGTCATTGGCACCACGCCAGAAACCGCCAAAACGGTAAAACATGCAATTGCACAGCGTGCGCTGGAAGGCTTTGTTAAATCGGTCGGGAAGGAGTTTAAAAAAGGCATTGCCGCCAATCTGATTTATGTTGATGACGGCGCTGAAGCAAACCTGGAATCGAGCTTACGTTTTGCCTTGTCACCGCGTTCGGCTTATGTATCGGGTCAGGTGATTCGTGTTTCTAAAGCAGATACAGTCGATGTGGATTGGGCTAAACCACTGGCAGGTAAAACCGCGGTTGTGACTGGTGCCAGCCGTGGTATTGGTGAAGCGATTGCGCATGTATTGGCACGTGATGGCGCGCATGTGATTTGTCTGGACGTACCACAGCAACAAGCTGACTTGGACCGTGTTTCCTCTGAAATTGGGGGTTCAACCTTGGCAATTGATATTACCGCCGCTGATGCGGGCGAGCAGATTAAAGCGGCAGCTGCTGCACAGGGCGGTCTGGATATTATCGTGCACAATGCCGGTATTACCCGTGACAAGACACTGGCCAATATGAAGCCTGAACTGTGGGATCTGGTGATTAACATTAACCTGGCTGCTATTGAACGCGTGAACGACTATCTGCTGGAAAATGACGGTCTGAATGCCAATGGCCGTATCATCTGCGTATCCTCGATTTCAGGGATTGCCGGTAACCTGGGCCAAACCAACTATGCAGCATCAAAAGCAGGCGTGATTGGAGTGGTGAAATATACGGCACCGGTGCTGAAAAATGGTGTGACTATTAACGCTGTGGCTCCGGGCTTTATTGAAACCCAAATGACTGCGGCCATTCCGTTTGCCATTCGTGAAGCGGGCCGCCGTATGAACTCGATGAGTCAGGGCGGTTTACCGGTTGATGTCGCAGAAACCATTGCCTTCTTTGCCTCAACTGCATCTACCGGTTTAAATGGTAACGTGGTGCGTGTTTGTGGTCAGAGTCTGTTAGGGGCTTAATATATCCCTCACTCGGAATCCCCCCTAAAATCCCTCTTTAATAAAGGGGGACTTCTCCTCCCTTTTTGAAGGGAGGTCGGGAGGGATTTGAGGGAATTAAAATAGAAAACCCAATTCTTATTAAAGAAAGGGTGATTTAAAAGATAAATATTCCAAAGGTTCAGTATGAATACTCGCCATTTTAGTCAACTTCCCAAGCCGTATTTAGCCTATCCAAAAGTGATTCAGGGCTTAATTTTTAAAAAGCCGAAGGGTGAAAAAGTTCTGCCGCAAGTTGAATATGTGGTGGATTCATTCAAGGTCGACCAGAAACATCTGAAAGCCTATAACGAAGTCTGTGGTTTTAAAAATAACGGCTATATTCCGGCCATTTATCTGGCGGTGTTATCGCAAAGCCTGCAAATGCACATGATGACTGCGGAAGCTTTCCCATTTCCGATTTTAGGTCTGGTGCATATCCGCAATCAGCTCAAGCAATACCGTAAAGTTGGCGTGAATGAGCAGCTGACTTTATCCTGCAAGTTTGGTGAATTGCAGCCACATGACAAAGGCGTACAGTTTGATTTTATCACCACTGCTAAAGTTGGTAATGAAGTGGTGATGGAAGGTTTAACCACCTATTTGTCACGTCACAAAAGTGGCAACAAGCCCGCGGCCAAAGCAGCAGAAAGTGCCGTACCGGATTATGTACCGGCAGGACAATGGGATGTGTCGGAAAATACCGGTCGCCGTTATGCGCTGACATCGGGAGATTTTAACCTGATCCATATTCATGCGTTAACCGCCAAAGCCTTTGGTTTTAAACAGGCCATTGCACATGGTATGTGGAGTAAAGCCAAAGCGCTGGCCAATATCCAGTTGCCAGATGCGTATGAAGCTGATGTCTGGTTTAAGTTGCCAATGTATCTGCCATCTCAGGTGGAATTCTTGACGGCACAGCAGGCACAAAATACTGACTTCCTGATTCGCAGCAAAAAGAATCAGAAGCCGCATGTCAGCGGTAGCATTCGCGCACTTTAAGTCATAGCGCCTAAGTCCAAACCGGATTTAGGCTTTTTTCATTGTTCATCTTGTTGCTGGAAAGGATGCATGAACAGCATAAAAGATTATCTGCGTGCAGATATTCAGAATTATCGTGGTTCAGTGGAAGAACCATTTAAAGATTTAGCCCATCTGTTTAGCCGTTTTCAGGATGCCCGCTCAACGCAAGGCGGCGCTGCGCTGGTGGTTTATTTTCAGGGACATAAAGTCATTGATATTTATACCGGTCAAAAATCTGCCAATGAAGCCTGGCAGCCGGATAGTCTGTCGGTCTGTTATTCCACCGGAAAAGGCGTGCTGGCCACGCTGGTGCATATTCTGGTGAGTCAGGGGCGGCTGGATTATGATGTGCCGGTGGCTGAATATTGGCCAGAATTTGCAGCGCAGGGCAAACAGCAGCTGACTTTAAGAGAGATGCTGTGCCATCGCAGTGGTTTATACGATATCCGTAACCTGATTGCCGATGCCTCGGAAATGGCCGACTGGTCGCATATGCTGGAGGTCATTGCCGCGGCCAAACCGCGTTTTCTGCCGAACAGTGATGCAGCCTATCAGCCCCTGACCTTTGGCTGGCAGGTCGGTGGTGTCTTGGAAAAAGCCTGTAATGAAAGCTTGGCTGTATTGATGCAGCGTCATTTAAGCGAGCCATTGGAATTAAACGGAGCTTATTTTGGCGTGCCGGTAGAGCAGTTGGCGCGGGTAGCGCGACCGTTTGCCACATCTCAGCCCGCCCAATCTGCCCAGCCTCCCAAAAAACAGGCTGCTGCTAAACCTGCACGTACCGCATCGCCTTTAGAAAAGCTGCTGGCCTTCAGTGGGCAACATCCGCAAGATTTTCAGGATGCCATGATTCCCAAAGGCATGAAGAAATTTTCATTCTTTAGTGATGCCGGTTTACAGGCGATTGTGCCGGCAGCCTCCGGGGTATTTACCGCGCAAAGTCTGGCCAAAATCTATGCCATGCTGGCGCAGGGTGGCCAATGGCAGGGGCAGCGACTGATTTCACCACAGGTGTTTCAGGCCCTAAGTCAGGTACAATATACCGCCCGTGACCGGGTGATGCCGCTGCCAATGCATTGGCGTTTGGGCTATCACCGCATTTTGAGCTTGGGCAAGTCGGCATCGTCAGGTTTTGGTCATATTGGTTTTAATGGTTCAGGGGCCTGGTGTGATCCAGAGCGGAATTTAAGTTTTGCTTATACCCATAATTTTCCGACCGGTTCCATCACCGGCGATTATCGCTTGTGGGGATTAACCCAGGAAACCTTACGCTGTGCCGATGGTGTTTTAAAAGGCCGAAAGGGCTGGTTTTAAACAGTTTGAGATGATTTTGAGCCTATCCTTGTGCTATGTTCTGGCACTAGTCAATTTGATGTTGTGCAAAGATGAAAAAAGTCATTTTGATTCCGCTGGTGGCCAGTTCAGTTCTACTCGGATGTCAGGATCAAAACTCAAGCCAGTCACAGACGGTGGTGGAATCTAAGAGCGCAATTCCTGCGTGGGTTGGTGAGTTCAAAGGCACTACGCCTTGTATGGGCTGTTTATCGCGCTGTGATGATTGCCCGGGAATGGCGGTGTCTTTAGAACTTCATCAGGATGAAACCTATACCTTGGTGCGTGAAAGTATGAGCCGGCACAATGCACCGGAAGTGATTCAAGGGCGGATTCGCTTTGCAGATGCATCGCGTCAGCAGCTTGAACTGCTGCAAGTCAACACCCGAAATTTGCTGTATATCGATCTTGAAAAACAATTGCTCGAGATTCGTGTAGATCAAACAGGCAAACGCTATCAAATGCAAAGTGATTTTATTCTGGCCAAGTCTGTTTAAATACTGGCTAATCATCTGCTAAATATACTGATTTTTAATCCCTTTTTTGCTGGCGCGAATAAGGGATTTTTCTTTGGATGCGCCCGTCATTTATTTCACTATTTACTAAAAAAACAGTATGCTTAGACCTGTAAAAAGGAGCATACATGTATCAGGTACTTGCGCGTAAATATCGTCCACGTAATTTTAATGAGCTGGTGGGACAAAATCATGTTTCTCGTGCACTGACCAGTGCCTTAGAGCGTGGCCGTTTACACCATGCCTATCTGTTTACCGGGACTCGTGGGGTCGGGAAAACCACTATTGCGCGTATTTTGGCCAAATGCCTGAACTGTGAAACGGGTGTGACCTCTACGCCGTGTGAAGTTTGTCCGACCTGTAAGGCGGTGAATGAAGGCCGTTTTATTGATTTAATCGAGATTGATGCGGCATCACGTACCAAAGTGGAAGATACCCGCGAACTGCTCGATAATGTGCCGTATGCACCAACGCAAGGCCGCTTTAAAGTCTACCTGATTGACGAAGTGCATATGCTCTCGACGCACTCTTTCAATGCCTTGCTAAAAACGCTGGAAGAACCGCCAGAGCATGTTAAATTCCTGTTTGCCACCACCGATCCTCAAAAGCTCCCGATTACGGTCATTTCACGTTGTCTGCAATTTACCTTGCGTCCTTTGGCAGTAGATGAAATTACCGAGCACCTATCTTCAATTCTCAGCAAAGAGCAGATTCAGGCCGAGCAGGATGCAATCTGGCAAATTGCTGAATCGGCGCAAGGTTCATTACGTGATGCCTTGTCCTTAACCGATCAGGCCATTGCCTATGGTCAGGGTGAAATTCATCATCAGGATGTCAAAGACATGCTGGGGCTGATTGACCGCACCATTATTTATGACCTGATTCTGGCGATTCATCAGAACCAGACTGCGCGCGTGAGCGCACTGTTAATGCAGTTCCGTCAGCAGGCACTGGATGTATCACTGGTGCTGGATCAGCTGATTTCGACTTTGCATGAGCTGGCCTTATTGCAATATCTGCCGGATTTAAGCCTGAAATATAGCGCCGAAATTAACCAGAAAATTACCCAGCTGTCGCAGCGCATTTCGGCTCAGGATTTACAGCTGTATTACCAGATTGCCAGCAAAGGTCGCGCAGATTTACAGCTGGCAGTTACCCAGGAGCAGGGCTTTGAGATGTGCGTGCTGCGTCTGCTGGCTTTCCGTCCCTTACAGCCAAATGAAGTGCCCTTGACGCAGGTCAGCGCACAAAGCAACGCAGTTGCTGTAGCACCGGCCGCTGAGTCAGCTACCGCGCAGCCTGAACCGGTGCATCCCGTTGTTTCAGCTGAGGATGAATTAGAAGCTGAAACTGCTGCTATAAACCCACCCGTTGCTGAACCATCATCAGATGATTTTCTGCAGGATGAAGCGTTAGAGGTTGCTGAAGTTGCATCTCCATCCGAACCAGACCATCCGGTGACTACACCGGCAGAAGCGGCATCTGCGCAGATGATTTTTGATCCGGCGGCAGATGAAGTGCTGTTTGATTTAGATGAAGATGATCGCGCTGATCAGCCGGCAACGCAGGAGGAGGCCAGCAGTGATGATTTCCTGTTTGATGAAATTGCCCCTTTACCAGAAACCACTCCTGCGCAGCCAACTCAACAGCCTGCTGAACTTGCAGCACCGGTTTCGTCTGTCGCACAGCCTGAGCTGACGCATCCGCAGGACTCCAGTCCGCAAGACAGTTTATTTGCGGAGCCAGCGCCGATGCCATCCACCAATCAGCCTGTCGTTGCTGCTGTAGACAATACCGCTATTCCACGTGCTGATCAGCGCCTGATGCCGCAAGATATTCTGCAACTGCCGGTGCAGTCCTTAGAGGGCGAATGGAGTGTGGAAAAATGGGAATACTGGTTCCGTAATAGTGATTTATCACCGGCGGTTCAGGAACTGGCCCAACACGGCCTGATGACCGGACAGATTGAAGCTGAGTCGGTTTTCCATATTCCGGAGCAGTATCAGCAATTGTTAAATTCGCAGTTACAGCATTTAGAAGCAGCGCTGAAACAGCGGTGGCCAAACAGCTTCCTGAAAGTGCAATATGGACAGGTCACAGAGGTGACGCCGTATAGCTTGCAGCAGGAACGTAAAGTACGTGCCTATCAACGCGCCAGTGAGCTGCTGCATCAGGAGCCGCAGGTTAAATCGCTGCTCGAAAGTTTTGATGGCGAATTGCAGAATATCCAGCTGAAATAACCACCGTCAGACCATTTCAACCGTTTACTGAGAACGCAGATAAGGTAACAGGGCATCCCGCATTTCGCTTGGAATCGGGGTGCTTTTACGTTGCTGCGCATCGACAAAAACATGCACCATATGTCCTTGAGCTGAAGCCTGCTGCTGATGCTGCTTGAAAATCGCCAGATCATATTTTAGTGAACTGTTGCCCAGCGCTGCAATCGCCACACCGACCTCAATCACTTCCGGATAACTCAGCTCGGCTAAAAAGCTGCAGCCGGAATCTACCATCAGTCCCATAATTTCGGCCTGATGAATATTCAGTCCGGCTTTCTCAATCAGCAGTGCATTGGCGGCGGTATCGAAGTAGCTGTAATACATGACATTATTGACATGACCATACATGTCGTTGTCTGACCAGCGGGTTTGAATCGGTAAAAAGAAGGTATATTGATCGCGGGTTTTGGCTACCGGTTTCATAAAAAGACGTCATCCCTGAATAGATCGAAAATTTATATTTTTGATTTACCACAACTTTAAATAGCTTCAGCCTTATTGATAAATCGCCTGATAGATGGCCAGCGCATCCTGTTTTTCCATGTCGCGTGGATTATTTTGCAGCAGGCGGGTTTGTAACATGGCATCCTCGGCCAGCTGTTCCAGCATGTTTTCAGGTACATTCAGGGCATTCAGTTTTAAGGTCAGACCACTGCGGTCCAGATAGTTTTGCATGTGGTCAATAAACAGATCACACAAGCCATCTACACAGCCTTTGCTGGATGGGTCGAGCAAGGTCATCAATTCGGCATACTGCTGCTTGGCGGCTGGTGCATTAAATTTCAGCACTTCGGTTAAGACCAGCGCATTGCTGTGTCCATGCGACAAATGAAAATGTCCACCCAGCGGATAGGCCAGTGCATGGACTGCTGCCACCGGTGCATTGGCAAAAGCCTGTCCGGCCAGCATCGAGCCGACCAGCATATTTTGACGGGCTTCTATATTGTTGCCATCTTTTAGCACCAGATGCAGATTCTGGTTCAGCAGTTTAAGTGCCTGAATCGCCAGCATATCGGCATAAAAGTTCTTTTTGTGTTTGGAGGTATAGGCTTCAATGGCATGTACCATTGCATCAATACCGGTGGCGGCCGTAATGTGCGCCGGCAGGTTTTGGGTAAAGTTGGCATCTAAAATGGTGACATCGGCATATAGGGCAGCAGAAACAATGCCGGTTTTGGTGGTTTCGCCGGTGGTGACAATCGAAATGGCCGTGACTTCCGAGCCGGTGCCGGCCGTGGTTGGAATCAGAATAAGAGGCAAACGCGGTTTTTGCGCCTGATTGACGCCATACATGTCATGCAGTTGCTGTTTTTGTTCAGGATGGGCCAGCAGGGCAATAATTTTGGCCACATCCAGCGAGCTGCCACCCCCAAAACCAATGACTGTATCTATCTGGTTTTGCCGGGCGAATTCGGCGGCTTCCAGCACAATATGTTCCGGTGGATCGGCCTGTACGCTAGAATAAATGAAGTAATTACATCCTGCAGCTTCGAGAATTTCCAAAACAGGCGCATGCAATTGTAATTGCACCATCCCCGGATCGGTCACCAGCAGCACACGTTGATTGTTCTGTTCAGTCAGGAGGGCTTTGAGCTGTTGGATGCTGCCCAGTCCGGCAATAATGTTGGGCACAGTCTGGAATTGAAATGGGCTCATACGCTTTATCCTTAATTTTTATACTTAAATCAACATTTATCTATAGTGACAATATAGGATTCATCCTGCAAATAACTTAACATAAGACACTTTAAAAGAAAGCAGTTTTGAGGTTGTTATGTCATCCAGAACGCCATACAAGGTGTTATGTGTCTGTTTGGGCAATATCTGCCGTTCACCTACCGCGGAAGTGGTGTTCAGACATTATTGTGATGCACAGCAACTGAATATCTGGGTCGATTCTGCCGGCACCAGTAATTATCATCCGGGCAAAGCACCCGATGCGCGCAGCCAGCAACATGCTTTGCAGCGTGGCTATGATTTATCTGCCTTGCGTGCCCGTCAGTTAACCACGCGCGATTTTCTAGATTTTGATCTGATTCTGGCGATGGATCAGGAAAACCTGCAAAATATTCAGCATCTAAAACGTCATGCAGCCGAAGAATATGGCGCAGAGTTGCTACGTGCCAAAGTGGCGCTAATGAGCGAACATGATCCACAATATCCACGTCATGAAGTGCCTGATCCTTATTATGGCGAAGCCGATGGCTTTGAACGCGTGCTGGATCAGTGTGAATCCAGTGCACAGGCTTGGATCAATATTTTAAAAACAGAATTGGCTTAAATCAGGTTTAAGAATATGAACATTCAACATCAGGTCCAGCTTAAGCCTTTTAATACCTTAAATCTGGCTGCAAATGCGTCTCATTATATTAAGGTACATTCCACCGATGATTTAATTGCGGCCTTAAATTATGCCAAGTTGCAGCAGCTGAATGTGCTGATTTTATCGGGCGGCAGTAATATGCTGCTGCCAGAGCAGATTCAGGCGCTGGTGTTACATATGGATCTTCAGGGCATTGAATTCCTGAAAGAAGATAATGACTTCAGTACCATTCGCGTCGGTGCGGGTCAGGTCTGGCATGATTTTGTGCTCTGGACCACTGAGCAGCAGTTATTTGGCCTACAAAATCTGGCCTTAATTCCCGGTCTGGTCGGTGCATCGCCGGTGCAGAATATTGGCGCTTATGGGGTTGAAGTCGGTGAATTTATTGAATCGGTACAGGTCTATGACCGCTATAACGGCCAGTTTAATTCAATTCTGGCCAGTGATTGTCATTTTGCCTATCGCCACAGTATTTTTAAAGAAAATCCAAACCGCTATATCATCACCCATGTCACGTTCAAGCTACGGAAACAGCCGGACTTGAAACTGAATTATGGCGATTTAAAAACAGCTGTGGGTGATGAGCAAACCGCTGAAAACCTGCAACGCCAGGTGATCCAGATCCGTCAAAGTAAACTGCCAGATCCGCAGCAATTTCCAAATGTTGGCAGTTTCTTTAAAAATCCGGTGGTGACTGCCGCGGTCTATGAACAGCTGGCGATTCAGTTCCCGAACATGCCGCATTATCCGCAACCCGAAGGCCAGGTCAAAATTGCAGCTGGCTGGCTTATTGATCAGGCTGGCTGGAAAGGGAAGCAGCTGGGCATGGTCGGTATGTTTCACAAGCAGGCACTGGTGCTTGTCAATTATGCCAATGCGACCCTGGCCGATGTTCAGGCAACATATCAGGCAGTACAGCAGGACGTGTACCAAAAATTTGGGATACACTTAGAACCAGAACCGGTGCTGTTTAATGACGCCGGGCTGATTATTCCCCACAATACCTTTTAATCAGGTTAGGCATTTATGAATAGAACTCACTGGATGGTGCGTATCGTACAAATGGCGGCTGTGCTATTTGTGCTGATGGGCTGTCTGGTGGTTTTTATCTATTCGCCGTTTTATTCCAAGTTTGTGATTAAAGTGCTGAATACCATTGTGCCGGTAGAGGTCAATGAAGTGGCTGCACAAAGCCAGCAGATGGGCGCACTGACCGATCAGGAAAATCTGGAACCTGGCTCGAATTTGTGGATTGCCCGGCAAGCTTATTTAAAAGTGATGGAAGAAGAGATCCAGGCCAAAAATTCACAGAATCTCACCATCATTCAGGCACGCTATAAAGCCTTGCAGGCTTTAATTCAGGATGAGCAGCGCAGTCAGCAGGAACAAGAGCAGGACAGCACACCGCAAATTCCATTGCTGGCCGATGTTTCCGCATCTGAGGCGCAACTTGCACAGCCTTCACAGCAGTTACAGGATTTATTGGAGTTAGACAGCTCTGAAAATCAGGCCCTAATGGAACAGTATCTGAAATTTTTAAGAACCCATGAAGTGGCAGCGGTTGAAACCGTACCGGTTGATGAAGAAATTTTTCAGGATATCGCACTGATTCAACAACAAAATAGCCAGAAGCCGCAAATAACTTCCCAGCCGTATGCAATTGTGGTTCTGGGCGGCGGTCTGACCTTACATGAAAATCAAAAAGATATTATTGTGAATAACTACACACGACTACGTTTAGAAAAAACCTTAGAAATTGAAAAACAGTATAAATTACCCATTGTGCTGAGCGGTGTTGAAGCACCTTATATGCAGAAATGGCTGGCAGAACGCGGGGTTGAAGCCAACTTGCTGGAAGATCGCAGTATGAACACCTGTGAAAACTCGCGTTTTAGTTCCTTGCTGCTACAGAAAAAAGGCGGCGCACCAACGGTGATTTTAATCACCGATCAATATCACATGCCGCGCACACGCCGTTTGTTTGCCTTAAACGGCATTGAAACCGTGCCGGTGGTCGCGCCAATTCCAACCGAGTTGACCCAATGGCAGCCTAGTGAGCAGAACTATGATCATAGCCGCCGTGCCAATTATGAAATGCTGGCCACCATCCGCGATATGCTGTTTGGTTCGAGCGACTGCCGGGAGGTGCCATAATGCCGAATATCCCGTTTTTAAATCCGAGTGTGCTGAAACAGCTGGATTTACCGGTTCCTAGCCGCGATACCACGCCGCAGGTGCTGGAGCCTTTAAACCTGAACCGGCCTTATGCGCCCACGGTGGATATTCAGGCCTATCGCCAGCTTTACGGTTTTGACAGCTTAGAGTGCGAGCATTGGCAGGGTTATGTGCAAATGCCGCTGTTTAAACTGCATGTGCAGGTGTTTCAGCCTAAACTTGAAGCGGGCAAGCTGGAAAAAAGCAAAGGTACGGTGTTTTTACTGCATGGCTATCTGGAGCACAGCGGCATTTATCAGCCGATTGTCAAAGAAATTCTGGAGCAGGGCTTTAGTGTCTTGACTTATGATTTGCCCGGCCATGGTTTAAGTAATGGCTCGCCCGCCAGTATCCAGAATTTTGATCATTACCAGCAGGTGCTACACGCCATTTACCAATATGTGCGCAATGCCGATCAATTGCCTAAGCCTTGGCTAGGGGTAGGGCAAAGTACCGGTGGTGCGATCTGGATGCATCATTTACTGGAATTTGCCGAGCGCCGGGAGAATCCGTTTGTTGAGCGGGTGCTGTTACTGTCACCTCTCATCCGTCCGGCCAAAAGTGCCTGGTGGCATAATTCAGTGGGCCTTGGGATTATCCGCCGGATTAAACGCGAAGTGCCACGCCATTTCAGACGCAATAACCATAACCCGGAATTTTTGCGTTTTGTGCGCTTAAAAGATCCGTTACAACCACGCATGATGGGCATGGACTGGATTCTGGCCATGTCCAAATGGATGCTGGAAATGGAGCAGCGACCAGCGTGCCGGATTCCGGTGTGGCTGGCCCAGGGCGCGCAGGATCAGACTGTGGACTGGCGCTATAACATCGAGTTTATCCGGCGTAAATTCCGCCTGCAAACCTTGCTGATGCTGGAAGAAGGGTCACATCAACTGATTAATGAACGCCCGGATATTCGTGCGGCCTTAACCGGTTTGATTCCAGCCTTTTTACATGCTTCGAATTCCAAGACTTATTATTAAGCTTTCCTCCATTTCATAAAAAAGAGGCCTGAGCCTCTTTTTTAAAATTCTTCCGCTTTGGCCAAATTCCACATACGGAAATAAAAGTTTTCTTCATCTTTATTTTCACAGCTCAGTAATTCGCCTTCTTTCAACCAGAAATGCAGCTGGGCATAGTTTTTAATTTCCCGGTCGTTAATCCGCTGCGCCAGATGATGGGCACGAATGTCGGCCGGGTGTTTTAAACCGGCTGCCGCAATCATTTCCGACAGGGCATGCATGGTATTTTTATGGAAGTTATAGACCCGTTCTGCTTTGGATGGCACATGCAGCGCTTTTTGACGGTCTTTATCCTGGGTGGCGACACCGACCGGACATTGGTTGGTATGGCAGCTTTGTGCCTGAATACAGCCGACAGCAAACATAAAACCGCGAGCGGAATTGACCCAGTCTGCGCCTAAGGCAAAGGTACTGGCAATATCAAAGGCACTGATAATTTTACCACTGGCCCCGAGCTTGATTTTGCTGCGCAGGCCCGCACCGACCAGGGTGTTATGCACAAATAGTAAGCCTTCACGCAGCGGCGTACCAATATAGTCACTAAACTCAATCGGGGAGGCGCCGGTACCGCCTTCTGAGCCATCTACCACAATAAAGTCGGGCACAATTTTGGTCACCAGCATGGCTTTGACGATACTCATAAATTGCCAGGGCTGGCCAATACACAGTTTAAAACCCACCGGTTTACCACCCGATAAATCGCGTAACTGCTGTAAAAATTGCAGCATTTCAATTGGGGTGCTAAAACTAGGATGGCGTGAAGGTGACACACAATCGCGGTCACGCGGCACGCCACGAATCTGCGAGATTTCTTCTGAAATTTTATGTTTCGGTAAAATACCGCCATGGCCCGGCTTGGCACCTTGGGAAAGCTTGAGTTCAATCATCTTGATATTCGGATTACCGGCCTGACGGGCAAATTTTTCCGGATCAAATAAACCTTCTGCGGTGCGGCAACCAAAGTAGCCACTGGCAATTTGCCAGACAATATCGCCGCCATATTCCAGATGATACGGGCTAAGGCTGCCTTCACCAGTGTCATGATAAAAGCCACCAAGTTTGGCCCCTTTATTTAAGGCACGGATGGCATTGGCGCTCAGGCTGCCAAAACTCATGGCAGAAATATTTAAAATCGACGCGCTATAAGGCTGGCTGCATTGTTCATTGCCAATATGAATCCGGAAGGTTTTTGGATCAGCCGGTGGGCAGGGGCGCAAGGAATGCACAATAAAACGGTAGTCGGCTTCGTACACATCCAAAATCGAGCCAAAGGGTTTATCGGCATTTTCATTTTTGGCACGTTGATAGACCAAACTGCGCTGCATGCGCGAAAAAGGCTGGGCATCCTGATCGGCTTCAATAAAATACTGGCGAATTTCGGGGCGGAAATCTTCAAAAATAAACCGGAAATGACCCATAATCGGGTAGTTTTTCAGAATGGAATGCTTGGTCTGAATGACATCATACAGACCGACCAGACTCAGCAGCGTGGTGATCAGCCAGAGCGAGTTAATTACGCCATCGGACAGAAAATAATAAATATAATGTGGCTCATAAAATAGCCTAAGCCATGTAATGCCCAGCGCAATTAAAATACAGGCAAACCAGACCGAGTGACGGGAGAAAAAAGTATTTAAAAGTTTATGGCGAATGGCTTGGGCTGGACTTGGCATTGTTATGATTTTTCCATTGCGAATTCAATCTTGTATTACTGTGCAGATTCTGAATAGGGCATACAAGTAATGATTTGTGAAATTTGGCAAGGGCTTTAGCACAGCTTAAAAATGAGCAATAAAATCTATAAAAATTAAAAAATAGCTGCTATGCTGAAATCATAAAAATAACAGTGCTAACACTCTGAAATTCCTTAATTCTAGGGATAGAGAACCGTTTAATAATATCGCTATATTGAAAGTTAAAAGATCGGGGAAGACAGTGGACATTACAGAATCAATATTACCGGCCCCTGTGCTGATTGTGGAAGATGAACCCATGATTCAGTCACGCCTCAGACATATCCTCCTTGAAATGGGCTACAGCAATGACATGCTGATTTTTGTTAGCCATTTAAAAGCAGCATTACAGAAAATTGAAGAACAACCGGTGTCTTTGGCGCTGGTCGATTTGGGGTTGCCAGATGGCAATGGAATTGAACTGATTGAACAGCTTCGGGCCAAAGACAGCAGTGTACTGATTCTGGTGATTTCGGCCTGGAGTACACAAAACAGTCTGTTTTCGGCTATTCAGGCGGGCGCCACCGGTTATGTATTAAAAGAACGCGATGATACTGAAGTGATCATGGCCATTCGCAGTATTTTAAGAGGCGGCGCACCGATTGATCCCTTTATTGCCCGGGAAATACTGTCGCAGATTTCAGTACAGAAACCACAGGAAATTGCCAAGCCGTTTAAACAGCCCGATGACGATATTGAACAGCTGACCAACCGTGAACATGAAATTCTAAATCTGGTCGCGCAGGGCCTGAGTAACCGGGAAATTGCCGAGCAGCTGTTTGTGTCGCGGTATACCGTGGAAAGTCATATCAAGCATATTTATCGCAAGCTCTCGGTGAGTAAACGCACCAAGGCAGTCAGTACAGCGCGCTCATTAGGCATTTTATGATCTACAGATTGCTCCAGTTTTGGTGCGGCTGTTGTCTTTATCTTTGTCTATCGAGTGCGTATGCAGAGCAAAGCTATGCCATAGACCCGTATTGTCAGGTTAATATTCAGTCGGTCAGCACCGTACAGACACCGGATATTCATAGCCATCCACATACAGGATGGCAGCCTGTGACTTTGCCTGATCGCTGGAACGAGCGCTGGCCGGATTATAACGGCGGGGTGTGGTACAAAATTGTCTGGAACTGGTCCTGTCAGGAACCGGCCGTGCTGGACCAGTCAATTGTATTTTCTATTAATTATTTAAATAGCGCGGGTGCGGTGTTTTTAAACCGCGATTTAATCTGGTCAAACCGGCATCTGGAAGAACCACTCTCCAAAAGCTGGAATATGCCACGCTACTGGATTTTACCGATTAGTGGCTTGCGTCCCGACCAGAATGAAATTTTAGTTTATGTGCGAGGCTATGCCTTTCAATCCGCCGGTCTTGGTGATGTTTCCTTCCAGAATGTCTATAACAGTTATACGGAATATCAGCAACAGATCTGGGATCGCCGTACCTTATTTGTGATTAATGCAATTTTATCGGCGACCTTAGGTGTGTTGTGTCTGGTAATCTGGCTGTTTCGGCGTAAAGAAGTTAGTTATGGCTGGTTTGCCTTAAGCTGTTTGCTGTGGCTGTTATTCGTCTCCAATATTATTAGCACAGAAACTTATCCCTTCCCGAATACGCTGATGGCGGCACAGGCCAATATTGCCTTTTTTGTACTGTATATTCTGTCGTTCATTGTCTATTTACTGCGTTTTGTTGATAAAAAATTTCCGATACTGGAAGAAACCGCTTTTATCTGTTCGGTGGCGGTGATTTTGGGGATTTTCGTGACGCCGCTCGATTATGCACAAACCGTTTTCGGGCTGGTGTTTTTAGGCTATAGCCTGCTATTTTTCGGGGTTTTCCTGTACCTGCTGCGTTTAACCTTCCGCGTACCACGTGTAGAAAATATCCTGCTGGTGATCTGTTTAAGCCTGATTATTATTTTTGCCGCTTTAGATATTGCACTTTTGGCTGCACCGTTTGATACCGATTTAAAGCCCTTATCGCCGTATACCTCACCGGTGGTGACGCTGTTTATTGCCTTAATTCTCGGGATTCGCACCACCAAAAGCATGCAGAAAATTGAGCAGTTTAACCAGCAACTTGAATATCGCGTGTTTGAGGTTCGTGAAGACTTAAAACAGAGCATGTCGGAAAAGCATTATCTGGAATTGGAAAATGTGCGTTTGCAGGAGCGGATTCATCTTTCGCATGATTTGCATGATGGCTTGGGTGCTTCGCTGGTACGCTCGATGATTATGGTCGACCAGAGCGAGCAGCCCATGAGTAACCGCCAGTTTCTGTCGATCTTGAAATTGCTACGTGATGATTTGCGGCAAATTATTGACAGTGGTTCCTCAATTGGTGCCAAAGTGCCGGAAACGCCGGTGTTGTGGATTGCGCCGGTGCGACATCGGTTCAGCCAGCTCATGGATGAAGTTGAGATGCGGGCCACCTGGAATATTGCCAGTGAATGGGTGGTGCAACCGACACCGCTGCAATGTCTGAACCTGATGCGGGTGCTGGAAGAAAGTCTGACCAATGTGGTGAAGCACAGTCAGGCCAAGCATGTACAGGTGACGCTAGATTTTCCCGATGAACAGACTTTATGTTTAAGTATTCAGGATGATGGGATTGGTTTTGATACCCATGGGGTGCTCGATCATGGGATGAGTATTGGCGTACGCAGTATGAAGCTGCGTCTGGCGCGGATAGGTGCAGAGTTAAAGGTGAACTCTACACCTGGTTATACCTTAATCAAGGCGATTTTAATGGTATCACCTCAGGATTAGGCCCTTATTCGGCCTCATCTTCTGCATCTTCAGCTGGCAGCAGCATCAGCACAGAATCATTGAGTAACTGGGCCACATCTTCCAGAATGTCTTCATGGTACAGGTCTTCATTCAGCTCGACGAGTTCACCATCAGCAATCTGCTTCAGTAGCGGCGCAAACTCATCCGAAATATATAAACCTTCACCATTGGCCCAGAACAGCAACTCGCCATCTTCTTCGGTATAGAGCAGGCGTGAAGCCGGTTCTAAAATCAGTTGATAGCCCTGATCCAGCGCATCTTCCAGATCGCCAGTACCAATTTCTTCTGCTTCTGGAATATTGTCTGGATATTTTGGCTCTGACATCAGGCTCATGATGGCATCTTCCAACACGGTCGAGTTGTGCAGTTGTGCCAGCAATTCGGCTTTTAAATATTCCAGTTCCGGCTGGGTAATTTGTCCAATCGGGCTGATCTGGTCGCGGATCAGATCTTGCAACGGATTTTTTAGCAACTGGTTGTCAGAAAACTTGTCACTGACGCGATCCATCATGTCGCTGATATTTGGCATACGGAAACCGAAAGAGAAGGTCAGGCAGTCATCTTCGGCCACGCCATAGTGCGATAAACCTGGTGGTACGTAAAGCAGGTCACCTGGTGCCAGCACTTCATCAAAATTGACGTCCATTTCTGGCAGTAATTTCAGCGGCTGGCCTGGAACAAATTCGGTTTCGGCATCACACATCTGGCCCAGTTGCCAGCGGCGATGACCATAGCCCTGCACCAGAAATACATCATAGAAGTCGAAGTGTTTGCCGACCGAACCGCCTTTTGGCGCATATGACACCATAATGTCATCACGGCGCCACTGCGGAATAAACGGGAATTTTTTCCACAGTTCCGCCAGATCAAAAGAGTAGTGATCTACCGCTTGGACCAGCAGCGTCCACAGCTTTGGCATTTTCTGGAAATCGGCTTTTAATAGCGGTGAAGATTTTACGGACCACTGGTTCGGATCACGATCTTTCTGCTTGATTAAGCGGGCGCTGATATTTTCGTCCAGTGCCAGCTCCATGACATCACTCGGCTCAAGAATATTGGCAATTTCAGGCAGAGCATTACGCACCAGCAGCGGTTTTTTTTGCCAATATTCGGCAAGGAATTGTTCAGCGGTGATTCCGCCTAAAACGTCTAAAGGTTGAGACATGTCAAATAACTACAACATAAATTTAGCTGTTATTGTCCCTTGAGTTGTGCGGTGGTGCAAGTGATGAACTTCATCTTGAGGAAATTTAGAAAAGTGGCAGAAGGGAAAAGATGGCGAAAAAAATGATCAGGACAGGCACCTGATCATTTTGGGTATTGCATTACCGTGTTTAGGGAATCTGCAGATTAAGCTGGCGGAGAATCTGGCACAGCTGAATCATTGGCATACCCATCAAGGTGGTCTGGTCCTGGCCAATCATCTGTTCAAACAGGCTAATCCCCAGACTTTCGCATTTAAAACTGCCGGCACAATGCAGCGGCTGTTCCAGTGCCACATAGCGCTCGATTTCATCCAGGCTCAGTTTACGGAATTTGACCTTATAGTGTTCAACCAGGGTCTGTTCAAAGCCGCTGGATTTTTGCTGTACGCTTAATGCGGTACTAAAGTAGACAATTTTGTCCGAGTTGGCCTGCAGCTGGCGAATGGCTTTTTCCGGGCTTAAGGGCTTGCCAATAAAAATATCGGGCGCACCTTCACGCCACGCCACCTGATCGGAGCCAATCACAATGGCTTCAGGATATTGCTCGGCAATACTCTGGGCTTTTTCAAAAGCCAGCCGTTTGGCCAGATCATCGGCATGGCTTTCACCTTGCGGTGATTCATCAATGTCGGGTGTCATACACTGATAGTCGAGCTTTAAACGGTCCATCAGTTCTTTACGGGTCTGGCTGCTGGACGCCAGAATAATTGGACGCTTCATTAGACAGCATATTCCATCAAAATATCTAAGGGAACGTAAGACAGTACCGCCTGATGGCAGGCCTGAATTTTTACGGGTGGTGCTTTACCGGCCTGATAGGCTTCAACCCAGCGGGTCACACAAATACACCAGAAATCACCCGGTTTTAAGCCCGGAAATTCGACTTCAGGCAATGGCGTGATCAGGTCATTGCCAATTTTCTGGGAAAAGTTCAGAAATTCCGAGGTCATTTGTGCACAAACAGTGTGCTGGCCCAGATCCGTGGGCGCCGTATGGCAAAAGCCATTACGAAAATAGCCGGTAATCGGGTCAAAACAGCAGCTGGCCAAAGGCTCGCCTAAAACATTTAAACGGTTCAGGGTTGGATCTGGATGTATAGACATAGGCATAAGAATTATCAGGTCTGTTTTTTTCCTATCATAACAAAACTTTGGCAATCGTTAGCTTTTCTGCAAAAGAAGCTAACCTTTTTCTGCATAATCATTTAGAATCTTGGCGATTTTAATATCTAAAAAGTGAGCTATACATGAATTTTCAGCGTATGACTGACCTCGACCTGGCACAAAAGCGTGTTCTGATCCGCGAAGACTTAAACGTGCCGGTGAAAAATGGTGTGATTACCAGCGATGCGCGTTTACGTGCTGCCTTACCGACAATTAAAGCGGCTTTGGAAAAAGGCGCAGCCGTAATGGTGTATTCTCACCTGGGTCGTCCTGTTGAAGGTGAACCTAAAGCTGAACAATCACTTGCGCCTGTCGCAGCTTACCTGACCGAAGCACTGGGCCAGGAAGTCAAATTATTGACTGACTACCTGGATGGTGTAGAGGTAGAGGCAGGTCAAGTGGTGTTACTTGAAAACTGCCGCTTTAACGTGGGTGAAAAGAAAAACAATCCTGAGCTGGCAGCAAAATATGCAGCGCTGTGTGATGTATTCGTAATGGATGCCTTTGGTACTGCGCACCGTGCAGAAGCCTCAACTGAAGGTGTTGCGCGTCTTGCCAAAGTTGCCGCAGCAGGTCCTTTACTGGCTGCTGAACTGGATGCCTTGGGCCGTGCACTGCAAACACCAGAAAAACCAATGGTGGCCATTGTTGCCGGCTCTAAAGTATCCACCAAGCTGGATGTATTAACGTCACTGTCTGACATTTGCGACCAGTTGATTGTGGGTGGTGGTATTGCCAATACTTTCCTGGCAGCTGCGGGTTACAACGTGGGTAAATCACTCTGTGAAAATGATTTGATCGACACAGCCAAAGCCATTGCTGCCAAAGTATCTGTACCACTTCCAACGGATGTGGTAGTTGCTGATGCATCTGAAATCAACTTTGATGACTTCTTGGGTTCACTGGCAGCTGCCAAAGCAACCGTGAAAAAAGTAGAAGATGTGGCAGACAATGACATGATTCTGGATGTCGGTCCAGAAACAGCCAAAGCATTTGCTGAGATCTTGAAAACTTCTAAAACCATTCTCTGGAATGGCCCAGTTGGCGTATTCGAAGTGGATCAGTTCGGTGAAGGGACTAAAGCCCTGTCTTTAGCGATTGCTGAATCAGAAGGCTTCTCAATTGCAGGTGGTGGTGACACCTTGGCTGCCATCGACAAATATGAAGTTGCAGACAAAATTGGTTATATCTCTACAGGTGGCGGTGCTTTCCTTGAGTTTGTAGAAGGCAAGACCTTACCAGCAGTTGCCGTATTGCTAGAACGTGCTTAATTCGCACACGCTTGCAAGATGACAAAAGGTTGACCTCGGTCAGCCTTTTTTATGCACTTCATTTTTTAGTCATAAAACTGTCATGTTTCTGAAATATTATGATCAAAAATCACCGGGTTGTAGGATATTCTGATGAACCAAAAATTAACTCTTGCCGCGTTACTTGCTGCATCTTTAGCTTTCACTGCATGTGCTAAAAAAGACGACAATGCAACAGCGACCACTGCAGATGCATCAGCAGCTGTAGCGTCAGAGCAAATTTCTGCAGAACAGCAAGCGGCGATTGATGCAATTGATCAGCCAGTACTTGATGAAAACAATACCGATGTGCCTGAAGAAGTGGCCAATGCACCAGCAGATGCCGCAACCCCAGACAGCGTAGCAGCGCCAGCATCTGAAGCGCAATAATCCTAAAAGCTCCACAAATTGTAGTAATTTGTATAAAAGTCCCTGCATTGGCAGGGATTTTTTTTAAATACGACGTTTTGTTGCTGAATTGAAACAAATCCCCATGTAGAATATGCAGCATTACCTGGGAGGATATTATGGCTCTTATTTCAATGCGCCAGCTATTGGATCACGCCGGTGAACACGGATACGGCGTACCAGCGTTTAACGTAAACAACTTAGAACAAATGCGCGCAATCATGTTGGCCGCAGATGCGACGAATTCACCTGTAATCGTACAGGCATCTGCAGGTGCCCGTAAGTACGCAGGCGCACCATTCTTACGTCATCTTATTTTGGCTGCAATTGAAGAATGGCCACACATTCCGGTGGTGATGCACCAAGATCACGGTACCAGTCCTGACGTATGTCAACGTTCTATCCAGCTTGGCTTCTCATCAGTCATGATGGATGGTTCACTGGGTGAAGATGGTAAAACTCCGACCTCATATGAATACAACGTAGATGTGACCCGTCGTGTGGTACAAATGGCGCACGCATGTGGCGTTTCTGTTGAAGGTGAAATCGGTTGTCTGGGCAGCCTTGAAACAGGTATGGCCGGTGAAGAAGATGGTGTCGGTGCAGAAGGTGTACTGGATCATTCTCAATTGCTGACTTCAGTTGAAGAAGCACGTTCTTTCGTAGCAGATACCAATGTAGACGCACTGGCAATTGCAGTGGGTACTTCACACGGTGCGTACAAATTCACCCGTCCACCTACAGGCGATATTCTGGCGATTGACCGTATTAAAGAAATTCATGCGGCACTGCCAAATACGCATCTGGTGATGCACGGTTCAAGTTCTGTGCCACAAGAATGGCTGGCAGTGATCAACCAGTACGGCGGTGACATCAAGGAAACTTATGGTGTACCTGTTGAGCAGCTGGTTGAAGCGATCAAGCACGGTGTGCGTAAAATTAACATCGACACCGACTTGCGTCTGGCCTCTACCGGTGCAATGCGTCGCTTCATGGCTGAAAAACCAAGCGAGTTTGACCCACGTAAATTCTTCGCTAAAACTGTCGATGCAATGAAAGATATTTGTGTTGCACGTTATGAAGCGTTTGGTACTGCCGGCAATGCCGACAAAATCCGTCCAATTTCTTTAGAGAAAATGGTGGATCGTTATAAATAATTCCTGGTGAAGTATTTATAAAAAAAGCCCACATTGCGTGGGCTTTTCTGTATCTGAACCGCTATAGTGCAGCAGAGCAGATCACATAATGCATATAAATAAGAGTAGATCATGGAACTGATTTTAGCAGCGGCCATTTGTAGTGTGGTGGTGTCGATTCTCTTGAAAGTCGCAAAGAATCGCGGCTATTCACCTTTGCAGATGATCAGCTGGAATTATGCCTCGGCCAGTGTGCTGTGTTTTTGGTGGTTTCAGCCTAATGTACAACAGCTGTCCCTCACCGACACGCCGTGGCTGCTGATTCTGGCTTTAGGGGTATTATTGCCAAGCGTATTCCTGTTTTTAGCCAAAGCATTACAAACTGCCGGAATTTTAAAAACCGAAATTGCCCAGCGGCTGTCGGTGGTGCTGTCTTTAACTGCGGCCTATTTTATTTTCCAGGAACAGTTTAATAGCCTGAAAATTGTCGGGATTGCGTTGGGGATTGCAGCGGTACTGTGTATTTTATATTCGCATCGTGGCGGTTCATCGTCCGCCCAGGCGGGTATGCTGTATTTGGCTTTGGTCTGGGTCGGTTATGCACTAATTGATGTGTTGCTGAAATACACCACCGGTTTAGGCCTGCAGTTTGCGCTGGTACTGAACCTGATGTTCATCTGCGCTTTTATTTTATCGTTGGGGTATATTCTGATTCAGCACAAAAGCTGGGGCAGTGGCAAAAATATAGCGGCCGGCTTAATTTTGGGGATGCTGAATTTTGCCAATATCGCGTTTTACGTCAAGGCGCATATGGCTTTAAAAGATTCACCGGCGGTTGTGTTCGCTGGGATGAATATTCTGGTGGTAATTTTAGGGGTAATCAGCGGTTTGCTGTTCTTTAAAGAAAAATTAAAACCCAGCACCGCCATTGGGCTGGGGCTGGGCATCATTAGTGTGATGTGTTTAGCTTATGCGATGACGGCTTGAATTTGATGAAGCTGGCAGCAAAAATCAGCGGATGTTTGATCAGGTCCTGAAGTTCGGCAATGCCCAGTAACAGACCGGCTTTCTGGCAGCTCGGACAATGAGGATAATGGCGTTTTTCCTGCTGATATTGATGCAAATACAGTTTATTGCATTGACGACATTCAAACTTCATTGGGAGCTGGGCAAGGATAGACATCTTTCTTCTCCGGTCTATTATTATTGTGTTGTGAAAGGGAAAGCAAAAATCAAGCCGAAATCAGGGACTTTCGTCCCTGTATTATGTAATGTAGTTCTTACAATTTGGTGAAAATTTCATCTTTATTCAGGCGTGACTTGGGTAGTTTAGCATTAAAGTCCTGCTCACTGCGATAGCCCAAGGTCAGCAGCACCGATGGAATTAAACCCTTGTCCTGTAATTCTAGTTCTTCTGTCAGAATCTGTTCATTAAAGCCGCCAATCGGGGTGGCATCTACACCTTCAATACCGGCAGCCAGCAACATCTGACCCAAGGCAATAAAGGTCTGGTTTTCGGCCCAGCGCTGAATATCACCTTTTTCATTGCGGTAATAATCCACATATCCGCTACGGCTGTCTTTCTGGCCCTGCTTGGCACTGGCATCTTTAAAGCGGCCGCTGACATCATCCTGCTGCAACAAATTGTCCAGATGCTCATCGCTAATATCGGCTTTGGTGCAGAACAAAATGGTGTGGGAAGAATCTAAGACTTTAGGCGCATTGTAGGCATATTTCCCGACCAGGGCTTTGGCAATGCGCTGCTTGGCTGCATCATGCTCGGCAATAAAAAAATGCCAAGGCTGGATATTAATAGAAGAGGGGGTAAAACGGAGAATTTCGAGAAAGCGTTCAAACTGCTCTTGAGGAATTTTTTTTGCAGGATCATAGGCTTTGGTGGTATAGCGGCTGCGTACGACGTCGAGCAAATCCATAAAGATACTCCAGCAATAAGGATAAATTGAGAAAGGCTGAACCTTCAGCATCATACGCCATTTTGACGGCTTTGATGGCATATTCGCTGCAATTTTATTGTCAAAATTAACCTTAAAATATGCTCATCGTATTTTCAGTTATTGCCCGATTAAGTGTTAAATCAAATCACAACAGCGGTTTTGAATATTGGCAATTTTAAAAAAACGGCATTTAATGGAAGTAGGTGTGGACTATAGCGAGCCTGTCGATGGACTATCGTAATCACTTTAAATATAAATTAAAAACCCAGCAGCAGATTGGTTTATGGGTCGGTCTGGCCGATGCCTATGGCACTGAAATTGCGGCCAATGCCGGTTATGACTGGTTGCTGATTGATGGGGAACATGCACCCAGTGATTTAAGAACCACACTGGCCCAGCTGCAAAGTATTGCGGCCTATCCGTCACAGGCGGTGGTCCGTCCGCCAATTGGCAGTGTGCAGCTTATTAAACAGTTGCTGGATATTGGCGCACAAACCTTATTGATTCCGATGGTGGAAACCGTGGAGCAGGCCGAACTGATGGTTAAAGCAGTGCGTTATCCACCGGAAGGGATTCGCGGTGTAGGTGCGGCTTTGGCACGTGCCACACGCTGGAACAGTATTCTGGATTATTATGCCACTGCACATGAAAATATCTGTTTGCTGATTCAGATTGAGTCAGTTACAGGGCTGGAAAATCTGGATAACATCTTAAAAGTCGAGGGCATTGATGGGGTATTTATTGGCGCAGTAGATTTATCTGCCACTATGGGTTATGAAGGCAATCCGAACCATCCTGACGTGCAAAACGCAGTGGTTGATGCAATTCAACGAATTCGCGCATCGGGTAAAGCGGCCGGGATTTTATCGACTCAACATGACGTGACGCAAAAATATATTGAACTGGGTACCGAATTTGTCGCTGTCGGTGTCGATACCAGCGTATTAATGAATTCCTTGCGTGAGCTGCTGGCCAAATATAAAACCGGAGCGAGCTGGGTAAAACCTGAAGGGGGGTATTAAGCGGTCATTATTAACCTGACAGATGATGCAGGTGGTGGGGATTTATAGTCATCCACCTGCTGCTTAATAGGTCCAGCGTTTCAGTTGCAGGTGAGTGGTAGGCTGTTCAGGATCAATTTCCAGAATCAGTGCCTCATGCGCACGCCAGTCCCCCAGCACAATCCGCTTTTTGCCATTCAGCTCATGGATGGCTGGTCGATGGGTATGACCATGAATCAGTACATCCACCTCGGCCAAAGCCTGCGTTACCGCAGCCGGATTCACATCCATCACTTCATATGATTTGACTTCTTTAGAAGCGCGGCTTTGTTTGCGAAAACCGTTGGCCAGTTTGCTGCGAAAGGACAGCGGAGTTTTTCTTAACAGACGCAGCACGAGCGGATGACGGATAACTTTTTTAAAGCGCTGATAGGATACATCATCGGTGCACAAGGCATCGCCATGTTCCAGACGATAGCGGGTCTGGCCAATAGTGAGGGTGTCAATTTCAGGTAATAATTGCCCGTTAAACTGCTGTAAAAAAACCTCATGCAGTGCGAAATCGCGGTTGCCGACCTGAAAATACAGCTGATTGCCTGCGGCATTAAACTGTTTTAAAGCGCTGACAATTTCATCCAGCCAAGGGGCGGTGTAGTCATCGCCAATCCAGGCATTGAACCAGTCGCCTAAAATATACAGCTGGGTGTTTTGATCCTGATAAGCACGTAATAAATCTAAAAACCCCCGAACGAGTCGAGGGTGATCAGGTGACAAATGTAAATCTGAAATAAACAGATAGGTCACAATCTTTTCCTTGGAATCTCCCAACGCCCTTAAATAAAGGGAGGTTGAGAGGGATTCTTATTCAGAAATGATCTTGGCAGATTCAATCACCACATTTTCTAGTGGAACATCAGCGTGGTAACCACGGTTGCCTGTACGTACGCCTTTGATTTCAGCAACTACGTCCATACCTTCAACCACTTTACCAAATACGGCATAACCCCAACCTTGTGCAGTTTTGCCCGTGTGGTTCAGGAAGGAGTTGTTTTTCACGTTAATGAAGAATTGAGCAGATGCAGAGTGCGGAGCCTGGGTACGCGCCATTGCGATGGTACCTTCGTCATTGCTCAGACCATTGTCTGCTTCGTTTTCGATTGAATCACGGGTTGCTTTTTCTTTGAAGTTTTCATCAAAGCCGCCGCCTTGAATCATGAAACCATCGATGACACGGTGGAAAATTACGCCATCATAGAAACCGTCACGAACGTATTGAAGGAAGTTCTCAGCAGTTTTAGGTGCTTTTTCAGTGTTAAGCTCAAGAACAATACGACCTTTGTTGGTGTTTAATTCGACTTGAGGAAAACTCATTGTGTTATCTCCTAATCATGGACAAAAAAGCCATGGGTTTTTTGGTTGAGAGAAGCATAAGCAAACTGTAAACTACAAGGCAAGTAAAAACGTTATTTTCTTTGTTAAAAAGTGGGAATAGCGTTTTAATTATCCTAAATTTTTATCTAGAAGTGATTTATTAACTATGAAGCCGAATGATGCTGTTTCATCTCTGCCTAACACCCCGACACCAAGTAACCATGCCTCTGTCGATGCTGCGCAGCAAGAACAACAGCCGGGCTTAGATTTTGTGCGTCAGGTCATTACCGATGATCTGGCAGCAGGCCGTACTGAAAAAGTGATCACACGTTTTCCACCAGAACCGAACGGTTACTTACATATTGGTCACGTGAAAGCAATTTGCCTGAATTTCGGGATTGCCGAAGAATTTAACGGTTTATGTAACTTACGTTTTGACGATACCAACCCGGATGCCGAAGAACAAGAATATGTAGATGGTATTGCCAACGACGTGAAATGGTTGGGCTTTAACTGGAATGGCGAGCCACGCTATGCGTCGAGCTATTTTGACCAGTTGTATAGCTGGGCGGTGCAGTTAATTGAACAGGGTGATGCCTATGTCGATTTGCAAACTCCTGAAGAAATCAAGCTGAATCGTGGTTCATTTGTCGAGCCGGGTAAAAACTCACCATACCGTGATGCGTCTGTAGAAGACAACCTGGCGCGTTTTGAACAGATGCGTAATGGTGCGCTGGGCGAAGGTCAGGCGGTATTGCGTGCCAAAATTGATATGGCATCGCCAAACGTACATATGCGTGACCCAATTTTGTACCGTGTGCTACATTCCGAGCATCACCAGACCGGTGACAAATGGAAAATGTACCCAATGTACGACTATGCGCATCCATTATCCGATGCGATTGAAGGCATTACTCATTCACTGTGTACGCTTGAATTCCAGGATCACCGTCCGTTCTATGACTGGGTGGTGGAAAAGGTAAAATCAGCGGCGGTACCACGTCAGTATGAATCCAGCCGTTTAAACGTCGATTACACCATTACCTCAAAGCGTAAGCTGCGCCGTCTGGTGGAAGGTGGTTTTGTTAAGGGTTGGGACGACCCGCGTATGCCAACTGTAGTGGGTATGCGTCGTCGTGGCTTTACTCCGGAAGGCTTGCGTGATTTCTGTAAGCGCGTTGGTGTGTCGAAGTCTGACGGGATTGTCGATGTGGCAATGCTGGAATACTGCATCCGTCAGTCGCTAGAAAATACCGCAGCGCGTGGTATGGCCGTGCTGAATCCATTAAAAGTGACGTTAACCAATCTGCCAGCAGAAATGGATCTGACTCATTCGCGTCATCCAAACGTAGATATGGGCGAGCGTGTCATTCCGCTAACCTCTGAAATCTATATTGACCGTAAAGATTTCGAAGAAGAGCCACCGAAAGGCTTTAAACGTCTGATTCCGGGCGGTGAAGTGCGTTTACGTCATGCTTATGTGATCAAGTGCGACGAAATCATTAAAGATGACAAGGGTGAAATTATTGAGCTGAAATGTTCAATCGACCCTGAAACTTTAGGTAAGAATCCGGAAGGCCGTAAAGTAAAAGGCGTGATTCACTGGGTATCTGCCACTAAAGGCGTGAAGGCTGAAGTGCGTATTTACGACCGTCTGTTCACCGAATCTGACCCAGAAGTCGGCGATGACTTCCTGGCGAATCTGAATCCGGACTCATTGAAAGTGGTACAAGCGGTTATTGAGCCGGCTTTAGCGCAAGCGCAAGCAGAAGATCGTTTCCAGTTTGAACGTGAAGGTTATTTCGTGGCGGATCAGTATGATCATTCCAGCGAAACGCCAGTGTTTAACCGTATTCTGGACTTAAAAGACAGCTTCAAACCGGGCAAATAAAAGCGCATTTTGCTAGATGATTGAAAAAGCCTGCTGGACTCAGCGGGCTTTTTTATGCGGTGTTGAAAATGGAAAGTAAACGTTGAAAGGAAGTATTTAGATGATCAACAGTGTTTGATCTATAGATGATTCAGTGAGTTATTTCTTTTCATCGCGTTTATAAAACAGATGGGTCGGCATCTGCATTTTGGCTTTGTCGCGCAATTTCTTTTTAATATACAGCACCAGGGCAAAACAGGTGGTGGTCAGGGTCAGCATCATGCTGTTCATATAGCTCATTAAGGAGCTGACATAGCCAATGGTGGTTAAGCGGTTCATCATCTGGAAGACTTGCGGACTGCTTTCCACGCCGGTAATGGCCCAAGTGCATAAATGTTCGCAGTTATTGATAATCAGGTGATAATTGTTTTCATGCATCCGTGAACGCATCCGGCGCACCACTTTACGGCCTTTATATTTGGGTTGATCATAATGCTGCACATGCACCGGTTTGCCATGACTGAACTTGTCTAGGCTGGTGATTTCAATCGGATGTTTTTTAAATAAATGCGCAAAACCGGAATAATGAATGACACGACCACGTCCAGCATAAATCCCGTGGTGGGTATAGCCGAAATGTTTGACAATCAGATGCGCCCCTAAAGGGAACCGTGTGTTCTGCTTGAGCATTGTGACATTAGTAAAGTGACAGATGTATTTTAAAGCTCTAGTGTACTGCTTCTTGACACAAGAATCGACAGGGTGGCGACAAGAATGGCTGAATTATACAACGATGAACAGGGAACAGATGCAATGAAAAAGTTAGGACAGTACTTTGCACGAGTTACTGCCAAACCGCTGTTAAAACTGCTGATTCTGCTGGGTGCTTGCAGTGCAAACTGGGCACAGGCACAGCCGCAAATCTACAGCTGGCAGCTGAAACATAGGCTGGGTGATTTTGATGTCACGGAAATCCGATCAATGGCGCAGCTGAAGCTGGTATTAAAGAATACAGCACAGCAGCCCTATCGTTATTTCACTGCGCTCCAGGATGATCTGCAACCGTGCCAGCAGCTGGAATTTGCCATGAATGCCGGGATGTTCCATGCCGATTATGCACCCGTCGGACTGTATATTGAAGAGGGCAAGAGGGTAAGCCAGTTAAATACCCAGACCCAAGGCTGGGGCAATTTTCTGATTCAGCCGAATGGGGTACTGGCCTGGGACAAGCAGCCACTGTTGATGACCACCCAGCAGTATCAGCAGGCCAATGTGCAACCGAAATATGCCACCCAATCTGGCCCGATGCTGGTGATTGACGGAAAAATTAACCCAAACTTTATTCCGGATTCCGATTCCAGAAAAATCCGCAATGGCGTTGGGCTGAAGGATTCCACCCTGTATTTTGTGATCAGCCAGCAGCCAATAAATTTTTATGACTTTGCCCGGCTGTTTCAGCAGCAGCTTAAGACACCGAGTGCGCTGTACTTGGATGGTTCAGTATCTTCTGTGTATATTGCGGCCTTAAAACGCCATCGCCAGTACCGCGCAGTTGGCCCGATGCTGGCGTATATTGATGATTCAGCCTGCGCGACTGAGCCAGAAAAATCTACTGGCCAATAATGCCTAAGGTCTGGGTTTGCTGGCTGCAGAGGCGTTTGGCATCTTCAGTCGACATTTCTTTGATTCCGGCCTCAAACTGTTTTTTCTGGAATTGACGTTGTTCTTCCGAAAGCCCCATTTTTGTGCTCAAGCTGTCCATCTTGTCCCAGGCTTCTTCACATTCTGCCGGCATACGGTCGCAGCCTGTGAGGGCCAGGCAGAGCAGTGGAAGGGTAAGAGCGCCGATCATTTTGTTATTCATAGCGGTGTCCTTATTGTTATGTATTGAATTAAAAATACGATCAAGACTGATCTAAGCCCTTGAGCATACATGAAAAAAATGTCAAAACTAAGAAATCTGATTAAAATCAGACCAATAAAAAAGGCACCTAGAAATTCTAAATGCCTTTTTCTGTGGTCAGACTCTGCTATTGCAGGGGTAAATGTTGAAGTTCATTCAACTCTTTACGGCTATAGCCGCGCGAAGCGAGAACCTTTTTAATACCGATAATCACATCTTCATCTGTCGCTTTTGCTAAAGCTTCAAGAAGCTGTTCATTTGTCTTACAAGAGCAATCATTTTCAACACAAGCAATCTGATTCTTATGCTCGTTTTGCTGTTCCTGAGCGAACAGCTTTTGCCAAAAACTCATAGAGCCTTCATTTGCAACCTAACATAGCTCGAAATATAGCCAATTTAAAAATTAATGCAAGTCGACTAAAGTGATAAAAGCAGCAAACAGACTCTAGAAATTTCGATAGCTTGTAACAGTTTAAACGTAATTATGATGGCTATAAGCCTTGATTATAACTAAGTTGCTTGTTTTTATAAGAAAAAAGGAAGATTAAAAAATCTTCCTTTTCGGACTGAATAATATAATTTGAAACAAATTGTTTTAGATCTTTTCCAGTAAGACACCAGATTCCACATGATGGGTATAAGGGAATTGGTCAAACAGGGCAAATTGGGTGATCTTGTGGGTGCTGGCCAAAGTCTGCAAATTGTCATGCAGCGTATCCGGATTACAGGAGATATAAATAATCCGCTCAAAACGCTGCAACAGTTTTAAGGTTTCGGCATCAATACCGGCACGTGGTGGGTCTACAAACACGGTATCAAACTGATAGCTGGACATCTCAATGCCGGCTTCCTGCAAACGGCGGAATTCACGCTCGCCGTTGTAGGCCTGGGTAAATTCTTCGGCAGATAAACGCGCCACCTGAATATTGTCAATCTGGTTCTGCTCAATATTCCACTGCGCCGCATAGACTGAAGATTTGGCCAGTTCTGTGGCTAAGACGCGATTAAAACGGGTCGACAGCGGCAGGGTAAAGTTACCATTGCCACAGTACAGCTCTAACAGATCCTGATTGGCGTGTCCGGCAGCTGTACAGGCCCATTCCAGCATGTGCTGGCAAACGCGCGCATTCGGCTGGGTAAAGCTGCTTTCAATCTGTTTATATTGATACTGGCGTTCAAAGACTTGCAGTTCTTCCACCACAAACTCATCGCTCAGTACCAGTTTCTGGCCACGGCTCCGGCCAATAATTTTAATCTGCAGTTGCTCGGCCAGCTGTTTGGCCAGCGCTTCCCACTCTGCAGTTAATGGACAGCGATAAATCAGTGAAACTAGCATTTCACCTTTTAAGGTTGCCAGAAAATGCACTTCAAACAGGCGATTGGATAACAGCGGTTCTGCTTTTAAGGCATTCAGCAGTACCGGCATTAACTGGTTGATGCTAGCATCAGCAATTGGAAATTCATCAATTCGAATGACTTTTTTGTTCTGCTGCTCATCGCGTTCAAACATGGCATAAAACAGGTCATCTTCGGTATGCCAAATCCGGAATTCTGCACGCATACGGAAATGCTGTTCAGGCGAGGCAAACACCTCCAGCGCTGGAGGATTAAATTCGGCAAACTGTGCAGAAATACGTGCAACTTTGGCATCAAGTTGTTGCTGATAAGATGAAGTCATATGCAGTAAAAATCACAAACCCATTGAAACAGGGGATGGTAACAAAGTTTCAGGCAGATGCCTAAAGATATTCTGTGCAAACCTTAAATTGCGGTAGCGTGACGGGAGAAATCGAGCTTCGGCTCAACAGATCGGCAGATTAAAGCCGGGAAATAGATCACTTGCGAGAGCAAAGATAAAAAAAGCCAAACCAACAGAGACCAGGGAGAGTTGGTTTGGCAAAGAGGAATAACACCATGAAAAGGGGTGGCTTTAATCCAGCGTCATCAGGCTGGCGTTCCCTCCAGCTGCAGCAGTATTAATGCTGATGGCCCGTTCAATCACCAGACGTTCCAGCGGAATTTTCGGATCATTCGGTTTGAGATGGCTGATGCCGACAATCGCTCCGGCACGCTGCGCTACCGTTTGCTGTAACTCCAGCAATTGCGCCGAGCTGCCATGATGCAGCACTGCATCATAATCGCCATGCAGCAAGTCTGGGATCACGCGAATCCGCTGGGCAATCTCTGGCGGCATTTTCGGCAGATATTTCAGCATGAAGCGGTTTTCTGCCAGAACCACCGGCTGACTGCCGACTGCAAAAATCGCCAGTAACTGATGAATCTGATCCAGCTCCTGTTCGGCCAGGGATAGCACGGCATGGCGGGGCAAAATCGTATACTGATTACTTTCACCGGTTGGACCAGTCAGATTGAAGCTCTGACCCGTGGCAATTTTCTCCGGTAGTTGAATCAGCTGCTGCGGGAACTCGGCCTGTACCCAGTCCACCAGTTGGCTATACAGGGCAGGCATTGCTGCTGGATGCAGAGCCTGCGCCGCAAATGGTTGAGCCAGTTTTTTCTGCGAGCAGTATTGCATTAAGCGGTAGAGATACAGCGGTCCACCGGCCTTAGGTCCGGTCCCCGACAGGCCTTCGCCGCCAAAAGGTTGCACCCCGACCACAGCACCGACAATATTACGGTTGATATACAGGTTGCCGACCTCGGCTTGGGCAATCACGCTATGAATGGTTTCATCAATACGGGTATGCAAGCCCATGGTCAGGCCATAACCTTTGGCATTGATTTGCGCCAGCAGTTGATCAAGCTGTCCATAACGGTAGCGAATCACATGCAGTACCGGGCCAAACACTTCGCGCTCCAGATCATCCAGATGCGGCAGTTCAATCAGCGTTGGTGGTACAAAAGTGCCGTGTTGCAAGCTTGCATCGCTTTGCTTATTCCACATCAACTGATGCACCGGATAGCCCTTAATGCGCATTTTTTCAATATGACGCTCAATATTGTTCTGCGCTTCCAGGTCAATCACCGGACCAATGTCGGTTTTTAGCACATAAGGATTACCCACGCGTAACTGCTGCATGGCACCTTTGAGCATGGTCAGCACCGTGTCGGCATTATCTTCCTGCACACATAAAATTCGCAGGGCCGAGCAGCGCTGACCGGCACTGTCGTAAGCAGAGCTGACCGCATCCAGAATCACCTGTTCAGTCAGGGCTGAAGAATCGACAATCATGGCGTTTTGTCCGCCGGTTTCCGCAATCAGTGGAATGGCACTACCAGTCTGGCTTAAACGTTTGGCCACGGTCTGATTCAGGATTTTGGCGACTTCAGTCGAGCCGGTAAACATAATCCCCTGAATCCGTTCATCCTGACTTAGCTGCGCACCGACCGTTTCACCGCGTCCCGGCAGCAGTTGCAGTACATTTTTCGGAATGCCGGCATCCCATAAAATCTGCACCGCTTGCGCTGCAATCAGCGGGGTCTGCTCGGCCGGTTTGGCCAGAACGGTATTGCCAGCCACCAGTGCCGCGGCAATCTGGCCGCTAAAAATCGCCAGCGGGAAATTCCACGGGCTGATACACAGCACCGGCCCTAGCGGAATGATCTGGGTATTGATGTCCAGATCACGCATTTGCGCGGCATAGTAGCGCAGGAAATCAATTGCTTCACGCACTTCGGCAATGGCATTGCCATAGGTCTTGCCACTTTCGCGGCAGAGGAGCAGCATGAGCGGTTGCAGGCGTGCCTGCATTAAATCGGCAGCACGTTCCAGACATTGTGCGCGTTCATGTTTGGAAATATTGGCCCAGACGGCTTGTGCCTGTACGGCATTTCCCAGCGCCTGATTGACTTGTGCTGCTGTGGCTTCCTGTACATGACCAACAATATCCTGATGCTGCGCCGGGTTTAAAATCGCGTGTACATCGGCACTGTCTTCGGCGGTTAAGCCTTCACCCATCGGCTGGGCAGTCCATTGATGCTGATGCAGATTCTGCGCGGTTGCGTTTAAAGCCGCCAAATCCTGATCATTGGCTAAGTCCAGTCCAGCAGAGTTGTCGCGCTGCGCGCCGTACAGTTCATGCGGTAAGGGAATTGCCGGATGTTTCTGGCCGACTTTCTGTTCCTGTTGAGCTGTGGCTAAAATGGTCTGATGCGGATTTTCGATCAGATCTTCAATGTTTAGGGTCTTATCGGCAATACGGTTGACGAAAGAGGTGTTGGCACCATTTTCCAGCAAACGACGTACCAGATAGGCCAGCAGGGTTTCATGGTTACCGACCGGCGCATAAATACGGCACGGCACGCCGAGCTTCTGCTGCTGTTTCGAGCCGACCACATTTTCATATAATGGCTCGCCCATACCATGCAGGCATTGGAACTCGTATTGGCCAGCATAATAGCGCGCTGGATCGGCCAGATGATAAATCGTGGCCAGCGTTTGAGCATTGTGAGTCGCAAACTGCGGATAAATCTGTTCCGGTGCCGCCAGTAATTTTTTCGCGCAGGCAATATAGGACAGATCGGTATGCACTTTACGGGTAAAGACTGGATAATCTGACATGCCATCAATTTGCGCTTTCTTGATTTCGCTGTCCCAATAGGCGCCTTTCACCAGACGGATCATCAGGCGTTTCTGGCTGCGTTTGGCCAGATCAACCACATAATCTACCACATAGAAGCAGCGTTTCTGGTAGGCCTGAATCACAAAGCCAATGCCTTTCCAGTTATCCAGTGCCGGTTCAAAACACAGACGCTCCAGCAACTCTAAAGACATTTCCAGTCGTTCAGATTCTTCGGCATCAATATTCAGGCCAATATTGTAGTCCTTGGCCAGCACCGCCAGTTGCAGCACCTTGTCATACAGTTCGGTATGTACGCGGTCAATTTGAGCACGCTGATAACGTGGATGCAGGGCAGAGAGCTTGATCGAAATCCCCGGGCCGGTATAAACATCTTTATCTTTAGAGGCCTGGCCAATGGCATGGATGGCATTTTGATATTCATCAAAATAACGCTCTGCATCGTGTTCGGTCAGGGCCGCTTCACCGAGCATGTCATAAGAATAACGGAAACCTTTTTCTTCTAACGGTTCGGCGTGTTGCAGGGCTTCGCTAATGGTTTCACCAGTCACGAACTGCTCACCCATCATCCGCATCGCCACATCTACCGCTTTACGGATAATGCCACGACCACTGCGCGCCAGCAGGCCAGTCAGAATACCGCTTAAGCTGTTCTGTTTCGGGGTTTCCATCAGCTTGCCGGTCAGCATTAAGCCCCAGGCCGCTGCATTCACAAACATCAGGTTACTTTGGCCTAAATGCTCTTTCCAGTTGCCTTGATTGATCTTGTCACGGATCAGCAGATCACGGGTTGCGGTATCAGGAATACGTAATAGCGCTTCGGCCAGACACATCAGGGCGATGCCTTCTTGTGAAGAGAGGGAGAACTCTTGCAACAGGCCTTGCACCAGACCGGCTTTACCGCTGGAATTTTTACGTTCACGCAGGGAGTGGGCCAGCTGAAAAGCCAGCTCATAAATCTGGCTGTTCAGTGCATCAGGAATTTCACTGTGCTCGAGTAAATGGCTGACACATTCACTTTCAGGGCGACGCCATGCCGTATTAATGGCAATTTCTGCCTCATTTTTTTCTTTGAATTCAGTGATGTAATCCAAATGCGGTTTTGCGTCGTCGAAATGGGTTTCGCTATCCATCATGTTCATGCCAACATCCTGTGACGATATATTTTAGTTGAACGGTGTACCTTATATAATTTATGATCACAGAAAATATGCCAAATAACTCACTATAATTTTTGTTATTTTTAGAGATAAATACGGATTATGAATGGAATGATGAGTCTAGATCGCACTGACATTAAAATTCTGGATATTCTGCAAAAAGATGGCCGGATTTCAAATATTAAACTGGCCGAAGCCGTCAATTTATCGCCAACTGCTGCGCTGGCACGGGTACAGAAACTGAGCAAAGATGGTTTTATTCTGGGCTATGAAGCCAAGCTGAATCCGGAGTTGCTGAATAGCAGCTTTGTGGTATTTGTGGAAATTCTGCTGGATAAAACCACGCCGAATGTACTGGAAGAATTTTCAGATGCGATTTTGCAGCATCCGGAAATTGTGGAATGTCACATGATTAGTGGTGGTTTCGATTTTGTAGTCAAAATCCGCTGCGCCAATATGGAAGAATTCCGCAAGATTTCCGGGCAAATTTTATGGCAGTTGCCGGGGGTGAAAGAAACCCGCAGTTATCCGGTGATGGAAGTGATTAAGGAAAGCTCGCAGCTAAAACTGAAATACCAGCACAAGGCCAAATAAACCGTCATCTTTGTCTGTATTTTCCGTTAAAACCCAAAAGGAGCCGAAGCTCCTTTTTTATGGATGATCAATCAATTCGGTAGATTGCTGTGCTAGCTGTTCATTTCCTGCATGGCTTTTTTGTACTCGGCATCTGACTGTTCAAAGCGCTCAATCACCTCTGTACTTGGTGCCCGGTCGAGCAGACTGACTATTACAATACTCAGGCTGGCCAGAATAAAGCCGGGAATAATTTCATAGAGTCCGGTATCGGCCATGACATTTTTCCAGACAATCACGGTCATCGCACCGACTAGCATCCCGGCAATCGCGCCTTTCAGGGTCATGCGTTTCCAGAACAGCGACAGAATAATGAGAGGACCAAAAGCCGCGCCAAATCCGGCCCAGGCATAGGCCACCAGCCCCAGGACTTTACTCGATGGATTGCTGGCCAGCCAGATTGCCAGCATTGCAATCAACAGCACCATAAAACGGCCGACCCAGACCAGCTCTTTTTGTGAGGCATTTTTGCGTAAAAAGGCTTTGTACAAATCTTCAGTTAAGGTACTGGAGCAGACCAGTAACTGACAGCTGAGCGTACTCATGACCGCGGCTAAAATGGCGGCCAGAATAATCCCGGCAATCCAAGGATTAAACAGAATTTTGGTCAGCTCCATAAACACGGTTTCCGGGTTCTGATTCACCACAGCCGCCAGTTCTGGAAATTGCTGGAAATAGGCAATGGCAATGAAACCGGCACCCACCGCGCCGCCCAGACAGAGAATCATCCAGCTCATACCAATTTTACGCGCCGCCGGAATGGTTTTAACCGAATCGGCCGCCATAAAACGCACTAGAATATGCGGTTGTCCAAAATAGCCTAAGCCCCATGCCAAGGAAGATAAAATGGCAATAAAACTTAAACCGGACAGCATTTGTGTGGCATGTGGACGTGCGGTTTCCAGTAACAGACCAATTTGCTGACTATGATCACCCAATGCCAGATAGGTCATGATGGGGGTAATCAGCAGGGCAAAAATCATCAGCCCGGCCTGGAAGGTATCGGTCCAGCTAATTGCCAGGAAGCCGCCAATACAGACATAGCTGATGGTGGCAATCGCGCCAATCCACAGCGCCGTGGTATAGGACCAGCCAAACAGGCTTTCAAATAAACGCGCACCGGCCACCATGCCGGATGCACAGTAAATCGCGAAAAATACCAGAATCACCAGTGCTGAACTGACGCGCAGGATTTTCTTGCGGTCGCCAAAACGGCTGGTGAAATAATCCGGCAGGGTCAGGGCATTGTTTTGTACTTCGGTATGAACCCGCAAACGCCCGGCGACCAGAAGCCAGTTTAACCATGCACCAATAATCAGGCCGATGGCGATCCAGGCTTCAGATAATCCGGCCAGATAGATTGCACCGGGTAAACCCATCAGCAGCCAGCCGCTCATATCCGATGCGCCGGCAGAAAGCGCAGTCACCACGCTGCCCAGACTGCGGCCCCCAAGAATATAATCCGAGAAATCTGTGGTGGCCTTGTAGGCATACAGCCCGATACCGATCATGGCCACGATATAAAATATAAAGGTAATTAATGTGGGATTCAGTTGACTCATATGCCCATCCTTTGTCTGTAAGCGTTCATCCATCCGAGATGATTTTTTGCGCATTTTTTCAAGGAGCTGATTCAAGCATGGAATTAAAATTACGTTCTGTAACATTTCGACGGGATTTATAGCGGTCTTGTGTTGCAGTTTGTAGCTTTAGATACAATTGCAAAAATGGCTGCAATGAGCGGAAAATTATTAAGTCAAAATTTTGAATAAAGCCATAGATATTTTTATTTTTGCAAATATGGAGAGGATCTGTTAAATCTGGCTTAAAAATGGAGTAAATTTACATTATGTTACATCCAGTACATTCAGAAAGAATGTGTAATTAAATATTTCAAAAAGCGTATCAATCTTGTGTAGTTTCAGGCTGGCACAGGTTTAAGATTTTCTTATGCACAATATTGGTGCGAAATAGTGAGTAAACAGTGTGATTACGGTTCAGACAGAGAAAACAAGAATAGAGCATGATTTGCTGGGTGCTAAAGAAGTGCCGGCAGACAGTTATTATGGTATTCATACCTTGCGTGCCTTGGAGAACTTCCAGATCTCCAATCAGCAGGTCGGTGAAAACCTGCATTTCATTCGTGCTTTGGCGCAAGTGAAAAAGGTATCTGCACAAACCAATTTACAGTTTGAAAAAATCTCCCCGCAGGTGGCTGAGGCGATTCAGTATGCCTGTGACCAGTTGATTGAACAGCCCGCCGCATGGCGTGCGCATTTCCCTTTAGATGTTTATCAGGGCGGTGCCGGAACGTCGATTAACATGAACAGCAATGAGGTGATTGCCAATATCGCCTTAGAACATCTGGGGCTGGAAAAAGGCAGTTATTTTTCCATTCATCCAAATGATCATGTTAATAAGTCGCAATCGACCAATGATGTCTATCCAACAGCCTTGCGTTTAGCGACTTATTACAGTCTGGATGATCTGTTCGTGCAGATGCGTAACCTGATTGACAGTTTCTACAAGAAAGTAGCTGAATTTCAGTATGTATTAAAAATGGGCCGGACCCAGCTGCAAGATGCCGTGCCGATGACCTTGGGGCAGGAGTTCCGTGCCTTTGCCACCTTGTTAAAAGAAGATTTAAAACTGATTGACCGGACCCGTCAGTTGTTATTGGAAATTAACCTCGGCGCTACCGCGATTGGTACGGGTGTAAATACTCCCAAAGGCTATGCCCAGGAAGCGGTGCAGGCTTTAAAAGAGATTAGCGGCTTGCCATTAATTGGCGCAGAAGATTATGTTGAAGCCACCAGCGACTGTGGGGTTTTCATCATTTTATCCAGCACACTGAAACGTCTGGCAGTGAAATTATCGAAAATCTGTAATGACCTGCGTTTATTAAGTTCTGGCCCGCGTACCGGTCTGGGGGAAATCCGTTTACCGGAGTTACAGGCCGGTTCTTCGATCATGCCCGCCAAGGTCAATCCGGTCATTCCGGAAGTGGTGAACCAGATTGCCTTTAAAGTGATTGGCAATGACCTGACCGTGACCATGGCAGCCGAAGCCGGGCAGTTGCAGTTAAATGTAATGGAACCGGTGATTGCTGTGTCGATTCATGAATCCATCCAGTTATTGACTCAGGCCATGAAAAGTCTGGATGAGAAATGTATTCAGGGTATTCAGGCCAATGAACAGGCCTGCCATGATGCGGTGATGCGTAGCGTCGGTATTGTCACTTTGCTTGACCCGATTCTAGGTCATGCCAAATGTGATGAAATCGGGAAACTGTGTATTGCTGAAAACAAAACCATTCAGCAGGTGGTACTGGAGCAGGAATTACTGACTCAGGAACAGCTGGATGAAATTTTTGCCCTGCATAATCTGGTCAGTGAGGTAACACCACCGGAAGCAGTTTTTGCCCAAGTCAGCTAAGACACTGATTGCTTCAGTAAAACAGCAAAGGCTCAAGGTCATATATTGGTTTTGAGCCTTTTGTGTTTGGCCGATGGTTTTGATTCAACTTACAGGGTCGCCAGCAGACGTGGCTTTAACTGTGCCAAACCTTGGGTTGCAGTGGCGGCAATACATTCATATTGCGCCGGTAAACGCTGCTGATTGGCTTTCGGGTCAATATAATAGGCCTGACAATTGGCCGGAATTTCATGAACCAGACCAGCCACCGGGTAGACCGCCAGACTGCTGCCAATCACAATAAAAATGTCGGCATCCTGTACCCATTCAATCGCCTGTGCATAGGCAGGTACCGCTTCACCAAACCAGACCACGTGTGGCCGTAGCGGATAACCCGCATCACAGACATCGCGTTCCAAATCCAGCTCGGCGCCTTCAATCGGGTAAAAGCGGGTAGTGGTTTGTGCATCGGGACCGGAGGTTTTGGCCAGCCGGATATTGCCATGCAAATGTAATACCTGCTGGCTACCGGCACGTTCATGCAGATCATCAATATTCTGGGTAATAACAGCCACATCAAAATACTGTTCCAGTTCGGCAATCAATTGATGCGCCGCGTTGGGCTGGGCATTCAGAATATTTTTGCGCCGTTCATTATAAAAACGCTGCACCAGCGCCGGATTTTTGGCCCAGGCTTCCGGTGTGGCCACATCTTCCACCCGATGCTGCTCCCACAATCCATCACTATCACGGAAGGTATTGATCCCGCTTTCGGCGCTCATTCCGGCACCGGAGAAAACAATCAGTTTAGGCATAGGCAGATTCCTGTGTGGCGATACTGTGCGTGACTTCCTGTTGCATCCATTCTACAAATTTCTGAATTAAAACTGAATTTTCCTGACTAGAATGTACCAGATAATAGGAGCGCCGGCCGCTGAGCTGCTGATCTGAGGCCAGTACCAGTTCACCGCTGGTTAATTCCTGCTGAATCAGCATTTGCGGGATGAGTGCCATGCCCATGCCATGACTGGCGGCCACAGCCAGCATCGAAAACAGTTCATGACGCTGTCCATCATACGGATGGGCATGCTCAATCTGCTGGGTCTGGAACCATTCCTGCCAGATGGTCGGTCGTGTGGTTTGCTGTAATAAGGGCAGTTGCTGTAATTGTTCAGCAGCCAGGTTATAACCATAGCGATGGCTTTTTTGTGCCGCAGGAAAATGCCGGGCAATCAGCTGCGGTGAGCACACCGGCACCACATCTTCCTTCATTAAAAAATGGGTGTGGATTCCGGGCCAATGATCAATCTGCTGCTGCGTACCGGCATAAATGGCCGCATCAAAAATATTTTCATTAAATAAAAACGGTTTGGTGCTGGTTTCCAAATGAATAGTAATTTCCGGATAGCGCTGGTTAAAACGATGCAGCTTCGGCACCAGCCAGCGCGTGGCAAAGGTCGGTACTACACCCAGCTTTAAGGTGCCACCTAATCCTTTATGCGACATCACATCGAGCGTGCTTTGCTCCAGCCCCAGTAAATAGGGTTTGATACTTTTATAATAATGCTGTCCTGCAGGCGTCAGTTCGACTCCATGCCGGGTCCGGATAAACAGGCTTAAGCCAAGAAATTCTTCCAGCTGCTGGATTTGCCGGGAAACCGCACTCTGGGTAATAAACAGTTCTTGCGAGGCATGAGTATAACTGCAATGCTTGGCTGCCGACTCAAAGCAGAGCAAGGCCTGTAAAGAGGGAATATTACGCCGCATTTCAGATCATCCTTTATCTGCACAGGTATTTGAAAATAGCATAGATGAAGGCACTATGATCGCCAATTTGTTTATTTTTTATTGTTTCTTCACAGGTTTTAGCGCGATGCGCAGCTCCAGTATGAATATGCTTATTTAAGATATGCGGAGAATGCATATCTGCATTAAAAAATCTCGTTTGAAAATATTATTTTTCACACATAGTATCAACACAAACAACGAGAACATCATTCAGGCAGAGGAAGCTATGAATCAAATGGTAAATTCACATTCAGGCCGTAAAGTACATTTTGACTGGCAAGACCCATTCCTGCTGGAGCAGCAGCTGACTGCAGAAGAACGCATGATCCGTGATACTGCTGCGGCCTATTGTCAGGACAAGCTGATGCCACGTGTATTAGAACAGTTCCGTCATGAAAAAACCGATCCGACCATTTTCCGTGAAATGGGCGAGCTCGGTTTGCTGGGCCCGACCATTCCTGAGCAATACGGCGGTGCCGGTTTAAATTATGTCAGCTATGGTCTGATTGCCCGTGAAGTTGAGCGTGTTGATTCAGGCTACCGTTCTATGGCCAGTGTACAAAGCTCGCTGGTGATGGTGCCAATTAATGAATTTGGCTCGGAAGAACAAAAACAGAAGTATTTACCAAAATTAGCTACGGGTGAATATATTGGCTGCTTTGGTCTGACCGAACCGGATCATGGTTCTGACCCGGGCAGCATGATTACCCGTGCCAAAAAAGTCGATGGCGGTTATCGTTTAACAGGCGCAAAAATGTGGATTACCAACAGCCCAATTGCCGATGTATTTGTGGTCTGGGCCAAAGAAGTTTCACCTGAAGGCAATGTCGGTGACATTCGCGGCTTTATTCTGGAAAAAGGCTGGGAAGGGCTGTCTGCGCCTGCGATTCACGGCAAGGTCGGTTTACGTGCTTCCATCACCGGTGAAATTGTAATGGATAACGTATTTGTCCCAGAAGAAAATGCTTTCCCAGAAGTCCGTGGCTTAAAAGGTCCGTTTACCTGTCTGAACAGTGCCCGTTATGGCATTGCCTGGGGTGCGATGGGTGCGGCGGAGTTCTGCTGGCATACCGCACATCAGTACACCATGGACCGTAAACAGTTTGGTCGTCCTTTGGCTGCCAATCAGTTAATCCAGAAAAAACTGGCTGATATGCAAACTGAAATCGCTTTAGGTTTACAGGCCGCATTACGTTTTGGCCGCATGAAAGATGAAGGTATTGCCTCGATTGAAGGAACATCTTTAATCAAGCGTAATAACTGTGGCAAGGCGCTGGATATTGCCCGTTTGGCCCGTGACATGATGGGTGGTAACGGTATTTCGGATGAATTTGGTGTGGCGCGTCATCTGGTGAATCTGGAAGTGGTGAATACCTATGAAGGGACGCATGACGTACATGCCTTAATTCTGGGCCGTGCACAGACCGGAATCGCTGCATTCTGTAATTAATGTCATAGAAAAATAGCCAGGATGTTCAGGATGAACATCCTCAGGATAGTTGTGTCTAAAAAATCTGATTCATAACGTAAATAAAGGATTCATCGGCAGACTCTCGGGTCTTGCTGTGGGCGAGTTTTGGCTGTCATGCGCTACTGAATAAAAAAGAATAAAAAGCAGAAAGGCAGAACCCATAGCAAAAAATACCGGTGACTCATTTGGGAAAATGAGATAACGACAAGATGAAAAACGATATACACGCTGAAGCCGGAACACTGGGCTTAAAACTGCCATCGAATGTGGGTACCGCCCATCGAATTAGGGTCTGTTGACATTTACTGTGCAAAAAAAAATAGCGAGAAAGTAGAGTTTAATCGCCAAACCAAATCTACTCCTCGCTATGCCTCGTACAATGTTGACTGATCAACACTGGTCTAAGTTAGAAAACATTTTCCGTAATTTTCGTATTTATCTCAAACAAAATCTTCGAAATTTTATTGAAGCTATTCTTTATAGAATCCGTACAGGCTGCCCGTGGCGGGATTTACCTGCTGCCTTCGGAAAGCCAAACTCCATATTCAAGAAATTTTCCCGGTGGTCGAAAGATAATAAGTTATTAAAAATATTTAAGTTAATTTCATCTAATGCTGATCTAGAGTGGGTGTTTATTGATGCTAGCCATATTAGTTAACAATATAGACCTGCACGAGACAGAAATTCTCTGTGCCGATAAGGGTTATGACTCTGAATCCTTGAGAGAACAGATAGAAAAAACGGGAACTCAAGCTAATATTCCCAAGAAATCCAATACACTTTCAAATAATGATCATGTGGATTGGTATTTTTATAAAATCAGGCATTTAATTGAGAATACTTTTGCTAGATTAAAGCAATTTAGAGGAATTGCCACACGCTATGACAAGCTAAAGCAAAGCTATGAAAATTCTGTTGCCTTAGCTTGTATCTTTATTTGGCTACCATTATGAAATGTCAACAGACCCTAATAAAAACACCTGGAAACTGGCCTTTATTTTTGCCTTTGTATCTTTGGTGATTGATGGCGTAGACATCATGCTGCTGTCTTTCAGCTTAACCAGTTTAAAAGCAGAATTTGGTTTAACCACCTTTCAGGCCGGAATGCTCGGCAGTGCATCACTGGCCGGCATGGCCTTGGGTGGCGATTCAGGCAGCATTATTGGCGCGGCATCATACCGGACGTGGACAATATATTGATCTGTCTTTATTGGATGTTCAGGTGGCAACGCTGGCCAATCAGGGCATGAATTATCTGAGCAGTGGCCAGTCACCGCAGCGCATGGGCAATAAACACCCGAATATTGTGCCGTATCAAACCTTTAAGGCTAAAGATAAGGAATTTATTATTGCCTGTGGTAATGACAAACAGTTCAAGGACCTATGTCTGGCCATTGGTTATCCGGAATTATTGAACAATCCGAAATTCTTACGTAATCAGGACCGGGTCAAATACCGCGATGAGCTGATTCCAGCTCTGGCTGAATTTTTTCTGAGTCAGGATGCGGAGGAATGGGTACGCCGGATTCATGCGGTCAAAGTACCGGTCGGTGTAATTAACTCGATTGAAGATGCCTTGGCTGAGCCGCAAATTCAGCATCGGCAGATGCTGGTCAATTTGCCGCACAGTTTAAATGCGCAATTTAAAATGATTGCATCACCGATCAAGCTGTCAGATACACCGGTCGAATACCGGCAGGCACCACCGCAACTGGGTGAACATACGGCCTATATTCTGTCCCGCTTTAAATCTGCTGAAGAACTGCAGGCTTTAAAACAGCAGGGCATTATTGATGGGAAAATTGCCTAGTGCTTTGCCTTGATTGTTAGTCTTCACTTGCTTTTTGCCGAACCTTACACCGTTCGGCTTTTTTTATTCAGCTATAAATATTGATGTAGATATTTACTGATGCTGCAATAAAAAGCGTTTAAGTTCGCGGGTAAATTTCAGCGGCTCAGTCAGTAGCGGAGTATGCCCTGATTTTTCAAACAACACCTGCTGTGCCTGTGCCACACTTTGGGCAATCAGGGTTTGTCCCTGTACCGGATAGAGCACCGATTGCACCCCGCTAAAAAACACCGTAGGACAGTTCAGCTGGCTTAAGGCTTCACGATAATCTTCGGCATGTTCTAAATAGTTGCGGATATACCAAGTCATATAGTCCAGTCGAGATGAGGGTAACAGCAGATGTTGTAAACGTGGCTGTTGCAGGATTTTACAAAAGATGGCTCGCTGGCGAGGGTTGTTATTTTGCAGCTCAATAAACTGCATCCATAAAGCAAACAGTTGATCTTTGGCCGTATCATTTAAATCGTGAATCCACTGGAGATGTGCGTGTTCCGTAAATAGCGCGGACAGTTCGGATAAGATCTGTTTGAAGCGGCTGTGCTGCTGGCCAAACAGGCCATAGGCCCAGTGTTCATCCACCATGATTTTCGGGGTCTGATCAATATGCAAATAAGCTTTTAACTGCGCTGCCAGCTGTCCATATTGCATACCATGCATGGCAGTGGTCGCACCCATCGAATAGGCAACGATTATAAACTGTTGCAGCTGTAGTTGCTGAATTAAGGATTGCACATCCTGCCAGTGGCTGGAAATGGCATCCAGCTCCGGAATCCGGCACTGTTTCGAACCGCCAAAGCCGCGCCAGTCGGGAATAATAAAACGGAACTGTTTGCGTAGCGGCCACAAAAACGGCAGCCATTGCCAGCTGTGCATGCCCAAACCGGACAGCACCAGCACCGGCTGGCCCTGACCAAATTCACGCACAAATAAACCTTCGCCATCGGGCATGACATAATACGGCATGAGATTTCATTCCTTGAAATTTTATTGTTGTTGATCAAAAGCTTTTAGCGCCGGAATCACCGCTTCCAGCCAGCGAATCCAGCCGATTTCCTGCTCGATACCCAGCTGTAAAATCATTTTATGAATATATAAGGTACGATTTTCGTCGGTCTGCTGGGCAAAGTCTTTGGCATAAATGGCCTGATACAGCTGCAATTTTTCCTGATGCAACTGTAAATGCCGCTCTAGTTCGGGCAAAACCTCATTACCGCCGAGTTGTGCTTCGGCCCGTAAACGCACCATCAGTTCTTCACGGAGCTGCGCCGGAGGACCTTGCTTGACCATCCAGTCGGCCAGTTCGACCCGGCCTGCGGCCTCAACTTGATAGGTTTTTTTACGGCCTTGGGCATCTTCTTCAGCCAAAGTGGAAATCCAGCCTTTGCTGAGCATGCTGTTTAATTCACGATAAATCTGCTGATGGGTAGCATTCCAGAAAAAGCCCATCGAGCGATCAAAGCGCCGGGCCAGTTCAATGCCCGTACTGGGTTTTTCAATCAGGCTGGTGAGTAATACATGGGCTAAAGACATAGACGAGATCATGCAAGTATGAATCTAAAATATTATGCAACATGTTGCATAAAAGTCAAAATTCGCATATAAATTTATGCAACAAGTTGCATTAACATAAAAATAGCCCGCTTTTGGCCAGCCAAGGAGAGAATATGTCGAATTATCCGCATCTGTTAGCCCCGCTTGATTTAGGCTTTACCACCTTAAAAAACCGCGTACTTATGGGTTCTATGCACGTGGGTCTTGAAGAAGCACCAAATGGTTATGCACGGATGGCAGCATTCTATGCAGAGCGTGCCAAAGGCGGCGTGGGCCTGATTGTGACCGGCGGGATTTCTCCAAATGATGCCGGCTTAACCTTTGCAGGTGGCAATAAACTTGACACCTTGGCCGAAGCTGAAAAACATAAAGTGGTCACCCAAGCCGTGCATGAAGCGGGCGGTAAAATCGCCTTGCAGATTTTGCATACTGGACGTTATTCCTATCAGCCGGATATTGTGGCGCCATCCGCGATTCAGGCGCCTATTAACCCGTCTAAACCGCATGCACTCACCTCGGCCGAAGTACAGCAGACCATTGCCGATTTTGCCAACTGTGCCAAGCTGGCCAAATATGCCGGTTATGACGGTGTTGAAATTATGGGTTCGGAAGGCTACTTGATTAACGAGTTTATTGCCAAGCGTACCAATCATCGTGATGATGAATGGGGCGGCAGCTATGAAAACCGGATTCGCTTTCCAATTGAAATCGTGAAACGTACCCGTGCTGAAGTGGGTGAAAACTTTATTATTATCTATCGTCTGTCAATGCTGGATCTGGTCGAAGGCGGATCAAGTTTTGAAGAAGTGGTGCAGCTGGCCAAAGAAATTGAAAAAGCGGGTGCGACCATTATTAATACCGGTATTGGCTGGCATGAAGCACGTATTCCGACCATTGCCACCAAAGTGCCGCGTGCGGCTTTTAGCTGGGTCACAGAAAAGCTCAAAAGTGAAGTCAAAATTCCTTTAATCACCTCCAACCGGATTAACACCCCGGAAATGGCAGAGCATGTACTGGCGACTGGCCAGGCCGATATGGTGTCGATGGCGCGTCCATTTTTGGCAGATGCCGATTTTGTAGTAAAAGCCGAGCAGGGCCGTAGCGATGAAATTAATACCTGTATTGCCTGTAACCAGGCCTGTCTGGACCATATTTTCTCCATGAAAATTGCCTCCTGTCTGGTCAATCCGCGTGCCTGTCATGAAACCGAACTGATCTTTAAAGAAGCCAGCCAGCCGAAAAACATTGCGGTGATTGGAGCGGGTCCAGCCGGTTTAAGCTTTGCAATTTATGCGGCAGACCGTGGTCATGAAGTGACGATTTTTGAAGCCTCTAACCAGATTGGCGGGCAGTTTAATATTGCCAAGACCATTCCGGGCAAAGAAGAGTTTTATGAAACCTTGCGTTATTTCAAACGTCAAATTGAGTTGCAGCCACGCATTCAGCTAAAACTGAACCATACGGCCAGCTTTGATGAGCTGAGCAAAAGCAGTTTTGACGAAATTGTGGTGGCAACCGGGGTGACTCCACGTCAGCTGGAGATTGAAGGAATTGATCATCCTAAAGTTCTGAGCTATCTGGATGTGCTGAAAGAGCGTCGACCGGTGGCGAAACGGGTTGCGATTATTGGTGCTGGTGGAATTGGTTTTGATACCGCAGAATACTTAAGTCATGCCGGTGAAAGTGGCAGTCTGAATCCGGAAAAATTCTATGATGAATGGGGGATTGATACCGAATATGAGCATGTCGGTGGCCTGAAACCGGCACAGGTAGAAGCCTCCAATCATGAAATCTATTTATTGCAGCGTAAAGCATCTTCGGTGGGAGCAGGCCTGGGCAAAACCACCGGCTGGATTCATCGTACCGGCTTAAAAAACCGCGATGTTAAAATGATGGCAGGCGTAAGCTATCAGAAAATTGATGATCAGGGCCTGCATATTACGGTCAATGACCAGCCGATGCTGTTGGAAGTTGAAAATGTGGTGATCTGTGCCGGACAAGAATCTTATACTGCTATGTACGATCAGCTGCAAGCTGCGGGTAAAAATGTGCATCTGATTGGCGGTGCCAAGGAAGCCGGTGAGTTAGATGCCAAACGCGCAATCCGTCAGGGCGCAGAGTTGGCGGCGAAAATTTAATGCAATTCCTTCACCCTCTCCCTATGGAAGAGCGCTGGGGAGAGGGTGAATAACCGCCTCTGCCCTGTGCAGCAGGGTTGCTCATCTTCTGGAAGCTGAGGGAATTCACTGAATAGAATCAACTCCTTCCTTTGAAAAAGGGAGGTTGGGAGGGATTCTTGTAGAAAAACCCTTCTAAATCCCCCTTTCTTGCACTTCGTTTTAAAGCAATGCTTTAAAACTTGCTCAGGGGGAGTTTATATAGCAATGAAATATCAAAATAAAAAAGGACCCAAAAATGACCTTACACATCACCAAAACCGCGATTGCCCGTTGGCACCAGATGCTTGAACAGCGTGATATGGCCATCCTGAATGAACTGCTGGCCGATGAGGTGGTGTTTCGTTCTCCGGTGGCCTATCAGCCTTATGCCGGCAAGCAGGTGGTGTTTTTTATTCTGACCAATGTAATTCAGGTCTTTGAGAACTTTAGCTATCACCGTGAATTTTATGCTGCAGACGGTAACAATGTTGTGCTTGAGTTTTCTGCCCAGGTGGGAGATAAAAAACTCAAGGGTATTGATATGATCCGCTTCAATGATCAAGGTCAGATCATTGATTTTGAAGTGATGATTCGTCCTAAAAGCGGCCTCGAAGCTTTGGCTGCCGAGATGGGACAACGGATGGCACAATTTATGCCCACCTGATCTAAGCCCTGAACTCAACTGACTTCATAACATGAGAGAACTAGCATGATATAAGCCAAACCATACAAGGGGGGAACAAAACATGAAATTTGTGATCCAGAAAATGGCCCAGCTCACCCAGCGCTTGATTGATGAATGGACCGGCGCCGCAGAACCGACCTTATATTTTAATCCCGAAGGTCAAATCCGGCGCTGTATAGATGTTTTACCGCAACTGAAACAGAAATACCGGCCAACCCCGTGGCTGTCCAATACCCATGCGCATCTGCTTTATTTTGACTTAATCAAGAAAAAAACCATCCGCCTGCATTACGATGCCATTGAGCAGCTGAACATGTCCGATGGTGGCGTAACGGCTATTGCCTGGTACGGTCTGCATCTGCCACCACGCACCCCAACCATTATTGTAATGCACACCATTGTCGGAACTGCCGAGAGCATGAGCGAGCTGGTGCGGGATTTACATCAGCAGACCGGCTGGCGTATTGCCTTATGTTTACGCCGTGGTCATGCCAACTTGCCTATGCCGGTTCCGAAAATCTGCCTGTTTGGTTCCACCGAAGATTTACGGGAACAGATCCAGTTTATTCAGAAAAAATTCCCGGTTTCTGCCCTATATGGGGTAGGTTCATCGGCCGGTACCGGTTTGCTGGTGCGTTATTTAGGTGAAGAAGGCGATAAAACGCCGTTAAAAGCCGCTTTTGCACTGTGCCCGGGGTATGACACTGAAATTGGCTTTAACCATGTCCATCCGTTTTATAGTAAGGTCATGACCAAAAAGGTGATTCAGGCCTTTATTGAGCCTTATCGGAGTAGCTGGCAGAAAACCAAATCGCTGGCCAAAGTCATTACCGCGCAAAATCTGGCCGAATTTGAACAGGCCTATTTTGAGATGGCCGGCTATCATGATTATGAAAGTTATAGCAAAGCCATCAACCCGATTTATGTGTTCCAGAATGTCAAAATTCCCCTGATGATTTTAAACGCCGAAGATGATCCGGTTTGTCATATTAAAAATCTGGAACCGTATAAAGAAAGTATTCAGAAAATGCCGAATATTATGGTGGTGACCACCAAAAAGGGCAGTCATTGCGGTTTTTATGAAGGTTTAGGTGCGCCACAGTCCTGGGCCACACGTTTAATGGCTGATTATTTAAAGAACCAGCATCAACAGGGTGAACGTTCTTATTCCTGAATGGAACAGCTTCATAAAAAGGCCAATAAAAAACCCAGTACATGGACTGGGTTTTTTTATGCAACAGTGCTTGAAGGCTGAAATCAGTTTTCAAGCGCTGGGGTTGCTGCGGCAATGGCTGCGGCAACAGCGTCATCTTGTGACTGGCTGTCCGGGTCCGGGTTGGCTGGACGGGCTTCTACCGGCTTGTCTTCAGCAGGAGCGGCCTGAGCTGGCTGAGGGGCTGGCGCAGGTTCACGTGGCGTCACTTCACGACGAATTTCAGTTGTGGTGTTTTCAGTTTCAGTACGTTCAACTTCGTATTCCACTGGCGCTTCAGTTTCAGACACTTCTGGCGTTTCTGCTTCAAGTGGCTCGAACTGGGCTGGCTCAGTGATCTGCTCAGTTTGCTGAACCTCAACTTCAACCTGTTCTTCTTCCTGAGGTGCTTCTTTTTTAACACAGGCACTCAGGAATAAACTGGTTGCAATTGCACCACAAATCAAAAATTTTTTGTTCATAATCTAAAAAAGGAGGGTTCAACGAGATGCGCGTATTATAACAGCAAAAAATCAGATGAAAATCCTATGAATAAAATCTAATTTTTTATCGGAAATGCTGATAGAATAGCCAATTGTTTATTGTTCTATGAATTGATGCGGAATGACTTTGCTTTATAGGTGCAGAGTAAAGTAAAATTGCGCAACATTGCAGGCCAGTTTAGGCTCGATTGTACGAGAAACCCAATGACCCATTTTATTTTCGTGACTGGTGGTGTTGTTTCATCACTAGGTAAAGGTATTTCAGCTGCTTCAGTTGCTGCACTTTTAGAAGCCCGTGGTTTGAAAGTAACCATGGTCAAAATGGATCCATACATCAATGTCGATCCAGGGACGATGAGTCCTTTCCAACATGGTGAAGTTTTTGTCACAGAGGATGGTGCTGAAACTGACTTAGACTTGGGTTATTACGAACGTTTCTTGCGTCGTGCGAAGATGACGAAGTTAAACAACTTCACATCAGGTCGCGTGTACCAAGACGTCTTAAATAAAGAGCGTCGTGGTGATTATCTGGGCGGTACCGTTCAGGTGATTCCACACATCACAGATAATATTAAAGAGCGTGTCCTTCGCGCAGGTGAAGGTTATGACGTTGCCATCGTTGAGATTGGCGGCACGGTCGGTGACATTGAATCTCTCCCATTCATGGAATCGGTCCGTCAGCTTATGGTTGAGCTCGGTCATAAACGTACCATGCTGATGCATTTAACCCTGTTGCCATACATCAAGTCTGCAGCAGAGTTAAAAACCAAGCCAACCCAGCACTCGGTTAAAGAATTACTGTCAATCGGTATTCAGCCAGATATCTTAATCTGCCGTACTGAGCACGATGTAGACGCAGATACTACCCGCAAAATTGCACTGTTCACCAACGTTGAAGCGCGTGCAGTTGTGGTGTGCAAAGATGCCAAAACCATTTATCAAATTCCACGTACCTTCTATGAGCAGGATGTGGATGATCTGATCTGTGAACGTTTTGGTTTTGATGTGCCAGAAGCAGACCTGTCTGACTGGGATAACGTGGTTGAAGCCTTACTGAATCCGGAATATACCGTACGTGTAGCGATGGTTGGTAAATACGTTGAACTGCCAGATGCCTATAAATCGGTGAACGAAGCATTATTGCATGCCGGTATTCAAAACCGTGTCAAAGTACAGATTGACTATGTCAATGCAGAAGACCTGGAAAGCCAGGACGTTGCAGCCGTACTGAAAGATGCTGACGCAATTCTGGTACCAGGCGGCTTTGGTGAGCGCGGTACTGAAGGCAAAATGGCGGCCATCCGTTATGCACGTGAAAACGGTGTACCATTCCTGGGCATCTGTTTAGGTATGCAGCTTGCCGTGATCGAATACGCACGTAATGTTGCCGGTATTGCAGATGCGACTTCAACTGAATTTAACCGTTCAACCAAATCTCCATTAATTGGTCTGATTACCGAATGGTTAGATGAGCGTGGTGAAGTACAGCAGCGTTCAGTTGATTCTGACCTCGGCGGTACCATGCGTTTAGGTGCACAAAAATCAGAACTGGTTGAAGGCACCAAAACCTGTGAAGTGTACGGTTCAGCAGAAATTATTGAACGTCACCGCCACCGCTATGAAATGAATAACCGTTATATTCCTGTTCTTGAAGAAAAAGGCATGAAAATCTCAGGTTATTCACCAGTACAGCACTTGGTGGAAACAGTTGAAATCCCTCAACATCCTTGGTTTATTGCGGTACAATTCCACCCAGAATTTACCAGCTCGCCACGTGATGGACATCCGCTGTTTGCAAGCTTTATTGATGCTGCCAAAAAGCAGTACCAAAACAAGCACTAAGCGGTAAAAGGAATAAACCAGGAAGTTTAAATGTCACAATTAAAAGCACAAGAAGTTGTACGTTTAGGCGATATACAAATGGCAAACCACTTGCCATTTGTACTATTCGGCGGCATGAACGTACTTGAGTCCAAAGATTTGGCCTTTGAAATTGCAGAAACCTATATTGATATCTGCACACGTTTGAATATTCCTTACGTTTTTAAGGCCAGCTTTGATAAAGCCAACCGTTCAAGCCTGAACTCATTCCGGGGCCCAGGCCTGGAAAAAGGGATTGAGTGGCTGGCAGACATCAAAAAACACTTCAATGTTCCGATTATCACCGACGTGCATGAGCCGTATCAGGCTGCGCCGGTGGCTGAAGTTGCTGACATTATTCAGCTTCCTGCCTTTTTAAGCCGTCAGACCGATTTAGTTGAAGCTATGGCCAAAACACAGGCCATCATCAACATTAAAAAAGCCCAATTCCTTGCGCCGCATGAAATGCGTCATATCCTGCATAAATGTCTGGAAGCTGGTAATGACAAACTGATTCTTTGTGAACGGGGCTCAGCCTTTGGTTACAACAATCTGGTTGTTGACATGCTGGGCTTTGACATCATGAAAGAGATGAATGTGCCGGTATTCTTCGATGTGACCCATGCGCTGCAAACGCCGGGTGGTCGTGCCGATTCAGCAGGTGGTCGCCGTGCGCAAATCACCACACTGGCGCGTGCTGGTATGGCGACCGGGCTTGCAGGTTTATTCCTGGAAGCGCATCCAGATCCGGATGTGGCCAAATGTGATGGCCCGTGTGCGCTGCGCCTGTCACAATTAGAGCCATTCTTGGCGCAATTAAAAGAATTGGATACTTTAGTTAAAGGATTCAAAAAGTTAGATACTCATTGATGCCCGCAACAGCATCTATTATTCAATCAACTGAGGAATTGTTCATGAGCCAAATCGTTGACATTCGTGCACGTGAAATTTTGGACTCTCGTGGTAACCCAACCATCGAAGCAGACGTAATCTTAGCATCTGGCGTAGTTGGCCGTGCATGTGCACCATCTGGTGCTTCAACTGGTTCTCGTGAAGCTTTAGAACTTCGTGATGGCGATAAAGCACGTTACTTAGGTAAAGGTGTGAAAACTGCCGTAAACAACGTTAACACGCTAATCCGTGATGCGCTGGTGGGTAAATCAGTATTTGAGCAAAAAGACATCGACAATACGATGATTGCTTTAGACGGTACTGAAAACAAAGAAAAATTAGGTGCAAACGCAACGCTAGCCGTATCTTTGGCTGCTGCACGCGCTGCTGCTGATGAAAAGAAAATTCCTCTTTTCCAATACATCGCAGATTTACGTGGTCAAACCATTTTGACTATGCCTGTGCCAATGATGAACATCCTGAACGGTGGTGCGCACGCAGACAACACTGTTGACATCCAAGAGTTCATGATTGAGCCAGTAGGCTTCACTTCATTCGCTGAAGCATTACGTTCAGGCGCTGAAGTATTCCATGCGTTAAAATCAGTATTAAAGAAAAAAGGTTTGAACACAGCTGTAGGTGATGAAGGTGGTTTCGCGCCGAACTTACGTTCAAACGAAGAAGCAATTACCGTAATTCTTGAAGCAATTGAACAGACTGGCTACAAGGCAGGTTCTGACATGATGCTTGCGCTTGACTGTGCATCTTCTGAATTCTACAAGAATGGTCAATACGTACTGGAAGGCGAAGGCAACAAAGCATTCACCAGCAACCAGTTTGCTGACTATTTAGCTGGCTTGGTAAACCAATATCCAATTATCTCAATTGAAGATGGTTTAGATGAATCTGACTGGGAAGGCTGGTCTTACCTGACGTCAATTCTTGGCGACAAGATCCAGTTGGTCGGTGATGACCTGTTCGTGACTAACCCTAAAATCCTGCAACGCGGTATCAACGAAAAAGTGGGTAACTCGATTCTGATTAAATACAACCAGATTGGTACCTTGACTGAAACTTTAGATGCCATCTACCTTGCAAAAGCCAATGGTTACTCGACTGTTATTTCTCACCGTTCAGGTGAAACTGAAGACTCGACCATTGCCGATCTTGCAGTAGGTACAGCAGCAGGTCAAATCAAGACTGGTTCTCTATGCCGTTCTGACCGTGTAGCGAAATATAACCAATTACTTCGTATTGAAGAATTGACGAATGCTGCATATCGCGGTAAAGCTGAGTTTAAAGGTTTAAACTAAGCGACAGATGTCAATGTTAAGTGTATTCGACTCGAAATCGAGTAAAGTACTGTTGGGCCTTGCGATCGTTCTGATCGCAGGGTTTCAATATTTATACTGGTTTGGTGAAGGTGGTTATCGTGAACATCAGGAACTGACCCAGAAAATACAACAACAAACCGAACTCAATAATGAATTAAAAGAACGTAACCGGGTTTTGGCCGCGGAAGTTTATGATTTAAAAAATGGTGTAGAAGCCATCGAAGAACATGCCCGTCTTGATCTGGGCTTAATTAAACCACATGAAACTTTTGTACAGATGAGTACCATCAGTACCCAATATAAGCCGATTTATATCAATCCGAATGCCCAGGTAGATTTACGTACCAATGAAGCACCACAGCCAGCTGCAACAACCCCTACACCATAAACTTTGGGCCGTTATTCCGGCAGCAGGCTCGGGCAGTCGCTTTTCCAAATCCGAACTCAAGCAATATCAGATGATCCAGGACCACACGGTGCTGGAGCATACGGTAGCACGTTTAAACCAGTTGCCGCTGGCAGGTTATGTGCTGGCCATTGGTGCACAGGATGATGTGGCCCAGCGTTTGCCGTTTGCACATCAGGATAAAGCCCATTTTTGTCTGGGTGGCGCAGAGCGGGTCAACTCGGTGCTGAATGCCTTGCAGTATTTATCTGCTATTGCATCGGACGAGGACTGGGTGCTGGTGCATGATGCCGCGCGTCCCTGTGTGGCGGTTGAAAACTTATATGCGCTGGTGAATCAGGCGGTACACAGCAACCAGAGTGCCATTCTGGCCATTCCGGTCCGTGACACCCTCAAGCGCGTAGAGACGCAGCAGCAGATTCAGACCACAGTAGACCGTGCCCAGCTGTGGCAGGCGCAAACCCCGCAAATGGCGCGCTTAGGTGAGCTAAAACGCGCGATTGAACAGGCATTGGCGCAAGAGGTGAATATTACCGATGAAGCCAGTGCGCTGGAGCATGGTGGCTATCCGGTACAGGTGGTACAGGGACGCTCGGACAATATTAAAATTACCTATCCCGATGATCTGGAGCTGGCGCGTTTAATTCTGCAAGCCCAGCACGCCGCAACCACTGCATAAAAAATCTTTGCTGAAATCATGAGTCGAGTGTGTATTTCCGATTCACTCTGCGCATGGTTCATCCTATAATTGCCGATGATTTGTTATCTGGATTGAATGGGGCGCAATGATACCTTCTCAGCAGTATCGTTTTTTACGTCACTCTTTACGTGATGGAAGAAGCATTAAAAGCGATACCTCTCGCTGGACCAAACTACACCTCGATCCTTGGCTATTATGCTTCCTGATCCTGAATGCAATTTTAGGGCTGATGGTGGTGTATAGTGCCACCGCACAGGATATGGGAATGGTGATGCGTCAGGGCATCAGCTTTGGTATCGGCTTTATTGCCATGTTTATCTGTGCGCAGATTCCGCCCAAGGTCTATCAGGCCGCCAGTCCCTATTTTTATGCCCTGGCCGTGCTCATGCTGGTACTGGTGCTGCTGATTGGTGAAACCCGCATGGGGGCCAAACGCTGGATCAGTCTGCCCGGTATTGGCAGTATGCAGCCCAGTGAATTCATGAAATTTACCATGCCACTGATGATGGCCTGGTATTTTGCTCGTAAACCGTTTCCACCCAAATTCCTGCAAATCGTCGGTGCGCTGGTGCTGCTCGGTATTCCTTTTGTGCTGGTGGCACTACAGCCGGACTTGAACATTGGCCTGATTATTCCAGGCATTTTTGTATTGTTTCTGAGCGGTATGTCCTGGCGTTTAATTGGCGGGGCATTTGCGGCGATGGCCATTGTTGCGCCGCTGGCCTGGATGTTTTTATTACAGGAATATCAAAAGAAACGGATTTTAACCCTGTTTGATCCGGAATCTGATGCACTCGGCGCCGGCTGGAATATTATTCAATCCAAAATCGCCATTGGTTCGGGCGGCCTGACCGGTAAGGGTTATCTGGAAGGCACTCAGTCGCATTTGGGTTATTTGCCGGAGCATCATACTGACTTTATTATGTCGACCTATGCTGAAGAATTTGGCTTCTTTGGCGTATTTTTACTGTTCGCGCTGTTTGCTGCAATTATTATCCGCTGCCTGATTATCAGCCTGAGCTGTTTTCATAATTTCGGTCGCCTATATGCCGGTGCAGTTGGCTTGACCTTCTTCTTCTTTGTGTTTTTAAACTCCGGTATGGTCAGCGGGATTTTACCGGTAACCGGCGATCCATTACCGTTAATGAGTTATGGCGGTACGGCTGTGGTCAGTCTGTTGGCCGGGATGGGCATTGTTATGTCAGTACATACCCATCGTTAAACACGATCCTGCTGTTATAAAAAAAAGCCTCATCTGAGGCTTTTGGGTTATGAGCTTTTCACAAAGCTGGCTTCCTGGGAAGACGGGTATTTGGTCAGCAGGGTGCTACGATACTGCGCGGCCAGTGCATCATTCTTGTCGACATTTTTGGCAATACTATACAGACGATACACCGCATTGGAGGCTTTAGACGAATTTGGATATTTGCTGGCAACAATTTCAAAATTCTTTTTGGCTTCGCTGTAATTGGTCGGTTCAATTGCCAGATTAAACTCGGCCAGCCAGAAATAGGCATTGCTGATATACACGCTATTCGGATGGTTTTTAATAAAGTTCTGCATCGGGGCAATGGCTTTTTTGGCCCCGCCTTGTTTATAGGCATCCAAAGCGATGGTATAGGCGGCTTTTTCCAGTTCTTCCGTCGAGCTTTGTGTGCTAACCACGGTGGTCGCTGCTGGTGCTGGGGCAGCGGTATTATTTACGGGGTTACTGGTGGGTTGGCTGCTGCTGGCTGTACTGGGAGAACTATCCTGTTGATTATCCTCCTCTACAGCAGGTGCTGCTTCCGGATCAATTTTCTGATTGAGCAGTTCAAGACGCTGGTCTAAATCGGTATAACGGTTGGTCAGTTCATGCTTGAGCTGGGCAATCTCGTTTTCCTGTTCTTCCATTTTGCCACGCAGGGTGCGAATATCATTTTCAAGCTGCTGGTTTTTTTGCATCAATTGCCAGTTCAGGTTGGTGGTGACCGGAGCGCCGCTATTGGAGGCGCCAATGGCCGCCGGGGTGCTGGCGCTGCCGCTGTTCTGACTTAAGCCGCGTGATTCAATGGGAATATTGGCCAGTGCTGGCGCAGAGCAGAGCAGGGTGAGTGCACAGAGCGTATGCTTTTTTAGCATCATTTTCATATCCATCTTTTATCTTTACTGGGAATGTGCGGTCAGGAAAGGGCTCATTCCAAATCATCATGTGCACATTAAAAACGGCCCGAACCCGAATTGCAATAAGCTTTTACAAAGTTGTCATGAATTAGGCATCTGTCAAAATTCTCGGAATTCTGTTGCAAAATAACCAATTAAATACAAACTGTTTTTTTAATAATCAAATAGATGGCTGATTTATATAAAAGCGCAATCAGGACTTGCAAGTTCAATAAAATTGTCTATACTCTGTTTCTGCAATGGTAGCCCTGCCGGTTACTTCGCAATTTCACCCTGTGAACCCCGCCAGGACCGGAAGGTAGCAACGGTAGCAGACGTGGGATGTGCCGAAGCTTTGCTGGTAGGGTTGCCACCATTTTTATAATTCTTAGAATATCGCTTTTTTCTTTTTAATTTCCTTTCGATTTAATCCCTATATTATTTTCTTATATTTGTCGATGTTTCATCCTAGTTAGATGCTTATCTACATCTCTAGCTTCAGTTTTTAATCTTCTGCTTTACGGTTAATCGCCTTCATAATCGCATCCATTTCAAAACCACGATACATTAAAAAGCGGATCTGTCTGGCTTTCAGTTTCGGATCTTTCGTGACATCAGGACCAAACTTTTTAACTTTTAATTCGTAGGCTTGCTGCACCCAGTCGGTTTCTTTCAGTTCTTCTGAAATTAAAGCGGTATCAATTTTTTTGCTTTTCAGCTTCATTTTAATCTGATTGGGGCCTTTGCCTTTGCGCTTTTGGCTGGACAGCAGGGTTTCGGCCACACGCTGGTCACTCTGGTAATTCTCGCGTGACAGTTCATCGACCAAAACGACCACTTCTTCACGGTTTTCTGCATACAGCGCCAGTTTCTCAATCAGTTCAGCTTTGGAATATTCTTTACGGGTCAGGACTGCAAAGGCATAAGAGCGCAAACGTGAACCGCTTAAACCGGGTTTGTGTTCCTGACTGTTATTATGATCGAATAAACGTTCTTCAGGATCAAATTCAGGCGGGGCAGTTGCAGATACAGATGGTGCTGGCTGATCTTCTGCATCGCCAAATTGCTGCTTTAAGGTTTCATAGTCCAACAGTTTAGTGAATTTCGCATCTGACATAAGCATCTCGCAGAAAAGGGCCATCAGCATAATAACAAAACGCCCCGTAGGGCGTATTGTGTAATGTCTAAAGTCTCAACAGTTGAGTCTTACAGATCTAATGAAAAGTCAGGTTCCTCTTCGTCTTTTTCTTCCACCACATTGCCTGTGGTTAACAGTTGTTCACGAATCAGTTTTTCAATGGTCTGTGCCAGTTCAGGATGTTCTTCCAGATGGCGAATGGTATTGTTTTTACCTTGGCCAATCTTTTCACCTTGATATGAATACCAAGCACCAGCTTTTTGCACAATCTCTTGCTGCACAGCCAGGTCGACCAGTTCACCTAAATGGTTCACACCTTTGCCGTACAGAATCTGGAACAGCGCTTCACGGAACGGAGGTGCCATCTTGTTTTTCACCACTTTCACTTTGGTTTCAGAGCCGACAATTTCGTCACCTTCTTTAACCTGACCAACACGGCGAATATCTAAACGTACTGAGGCATAGAATTTCAGTGCGTTACCACCAGTGGTGGTTTCCGGGCTACCAAACATCACACCAATCTTCATACGGATCTGGTTAATGAAGATCACCATACAGTTAGAACGTTTGGCATTACCGGTAATTTTACGTAGCGCCTGGCTCATCAGACGAGCCTGCAAGCCCATATGTGAATCACCCATTTCGCCTTCAATTTCGGCACGTGGGGTCAGGGCTGCAACAGAGTCGACAACGATCAGGTCAATTGCGCCTGAACGTACCAGCATGTCTGCAATTTCTAGCGCCTGTTCACCGTTGTCCGGTTGCGAGACCAGCAGGTTGTCAATATCTACACCCAGTTTGCGTGCATATTGAGGATCAAGAGCATGTTCGGCATCAATAAAGGCACAGGTGCCGCCGGCTTTTTGACATTCCGCAATGGCTTGCAGGGTCATTGTGGTTTTACCTGAAGATTCAGGGCCATAAATTTCAATAATACGGCCTTTTGGTAAACCGCCAATACCGAGCGCGATGTCCAGCGTTAATGAGCCGGTAGATACTGCTTCTACAGCCTGTACGGTATTGTCACCAAGACGCATTACTGTGTTTTTACCAAACTGTTTTTCAATCTGGCTTAGGGCAGCATTTAGCGCCTTGCTTTTATTCTCATCCATCTTACAACCTCAATACGATGTCACCAAACAATATACTCAAGTGGATGTATGTACTTCAAACTCTTTCCACCCGAGTATAGTGACAGAATTTATGTTTCTCTTCTATGAAAATCAGTGGCCTTGCGACACATTCTGACGCTTAAAATTAATCATCATGATATGACCAGGACTGGTCATAGGACTGATCATTTTCTTGTTTAAATTTACTGATTTGTCGTCGGTCTTTTTTACTTGGACGATGATCAGGCCGTGCTAGATTATGCAACTTTCTTTGTGATGCAATCAATTCCCGACGAGCAATACTGACCTCAGTTTCTTCATAAAGTTGCTGGGCCACCGGTGCCGGACCACGGACTGCCGATAAAGACAGCACTTTGACCGTTTTGCGGTCAAAGCCCTGTTGTACGGTCAGCTCCATGCCAACCCGGATTTCCTTGGAAACTTTGACGCGCTCACCATTATGATGCACCTTGCCGCCTTCAATGGCTGCTTTGGCAATTGAACGGGTTTTAAAAAAGCGGGCCGCCCAGAGCCACTTGTCAATACGCATGCTTTCTACAGCTTCGTGTTGAGCAGATTTAGGCATATATTTTGTTTTCCTCAGCGTGTTGCAATAGGGGAATCAGGTCGGTCAGCGCATGCAGCATCGGATAACGGCTGTCTGCACGGGCTGCTTTGCCTGATGAAGGCTGCTGAATGGTCAGCAGCTGTTGAATACCGAATTTTGCTGCACCATTGAGTACTTTTTCGGTATCATCAATAAAGTAACAGCGGGCAGGATCAAAAGGATGCTGCTGTGCCAGGTGTTGCCAGAACGCGACAAATTCTTTGGCATGTCCAACGCTTTCACTGCTGATCATGACATCAAAATAGTCGGCCAGACCAGTCTGCTCAAGTTTAAAGGCCAGGCCGGCGCAGTCGGCATTGGTGGCCAGCCAGATTGGATAGCCATTGGCTTTTAGGTAATCGAGCAGCTCGATACAGCCCGGTCTTAAAGCCACCTTATGTTTGTGCTCAATCTGCATGGCCAGTACATCGACCCCGACTTTACTGGTCCAGAAGCGCGATGAATACCAGTTGAGGGTATGGTTGTGTTCCTGATAAAACTGGAACAGGGTATCCCGGCTTTCGGCCAGACTGCATTGATGCAGCTCGGCATAGCGCACCGGTAACAGCTCATTCCAGATGAAATCATCATAGGCAAGGTCAAGCAGCGTACCATCCATGTCAAAGATGATGGTGGGTTGATCAGAATAATTCGACATATAAGGCTATCTATGTTTAAAAAAACCACAGCACCACAAGATCCACTGATTTTGCAGCTGATGCCCATTGTGACACAGGCATGTGAAATCTTGCGAGAAGAATATCAGCGTTATTGTTCCGGTGCCGATTTTGATATTGAACACAAAAGCGATGAATCGCCCGTAACCCAGGCCGATTTTCGGGTGAATGCCTTCATTACAGAACAGCTGGCCCAGCAGTTTCCAGATGTGCCGCTACTGTCAGAAGAAGGCGCAGTTTATGATCGGGCGCGGTGGGACACGTTCTGGCTGCTTGATCCACTCGATGGCACCAAAGAGTTTTTACATCAACGTCCGGAATTTACCATTAACCTGAGTCTGGTCGAAGGCATTCATACCACCTTTGCCATTCTGGCGATTCCGGGCGAGCAAACGGTGTATATCTGCCCCAAACAGGGCCTGCCGCTACGGTTTAATATCCAGCAACAGCAATGGTACGCCTATCTATATGTAGACAGTGGTCCGCAGATTCAAGTCGGTTTAAGTCAAAGTAGCCAAAATAAACCGGTCTATGAGCAGTATCTACAGGCGCTCGCTACGATTGAACAGGACTATACGGTTTTTCGTGCTGGCAGTGCTTATAAGTTCTGCATGATGCTGGAAGATAAAGTGGATTTATATCCGCGTTTTCACCCAACCAGTGAATGGGACACCAGTGCTGGCCAATGCCTGATTGAACGGATTGGCGGTGGCCTGATTGATTTTCAGGGACGGCCATTTTTATATAACCATCGTGATACGCTGTTAAATGGCAATTTTATTGCCTATAAAAATGCCGAAATGAAAGAGATTGCCTTGCGTGCTCTAGCACTTATGGCGAATGAACATTGAGCTAATTTGCCAACATGCTATAGTGGGCTTAACACCTTTGTATTTGGCTTGATCCATGGCGTTAGAGCTGCTTCCACCGAGTATGTTAAAGGCAATTGATTTGTTGCCCGATGTACATACTCCCGTGACCTTGTTTACCCGGCATTCCATTCGTGAAAATGTGGCTGGACAGGGGCTGGCGGGCTATGATTTGCAGTTAACCGGTCCGGGGCGTGAACTGGCGCAAAAATGGGGGGCTTATCTTATTGACCATAGCGGACGCGCCATTCAGCATTGTATCTCTAGTCCAATCCAGCGCTGTGTCGATACTGCCGCCTTAATGATTGAAGGCGCCGACTCGGTACATATTGCACCAAATACCCATCATATTGAAATTGTCGAGCAGGGCTTGCTGGTCGAGCCGGGCAGTTTTGTGCTGGACATCAAGCAGGCCGGGCCATATTTTCGTCAGCAGGGTGCGTTGGGCTTTATTAACAGCTTTGTCAATAATGCCTTGCCGGGCATGAAACATCCGATTCATGGCGTGGTGGATGTGCTGGAACTGATTTATAACACTCATCCTAACAGTCCGGGCGGCCTAAGTCTGGCGGTCAGTCATGACACCATTCTGGCTGCGATTATTGCGGTAATTTCAGGGCGTAATGAGGTGTCACAGGAAGACTGGCCACAAATGATGGAAGGGCTGTTTGTCTGGTTTGAAGGTGAAAATTTTCTGGAATCACAGTTGAAATGGATCTGGCGCGGCAAAGTACATACCTTGGATATCTCGCAGTTTCATCAAAAAGTTTAATATAAATTTGCGCTGGGGATGGTTTGTGAAGGTGAGCTATGGCTGGCTTTAATATATCTTGCTCACACTCAAAAAAAATCCACCTAAAATGACTATGTGTTACGCCTATTTCTATTGGGGTGCAAGAGTCTTGTTTGTCTAAAAACCGCCTAAATCAAAATTTTCTTTTCTGCTGCATTTTTGTCCATCATTTAAAAAATAAAAATTAGCTTTCTCTGTATCTGCTCAATAAAGTACAACACATTGCTTTGGACTCTAAACTACTTTAATATATTTAATTAAGTTATTGAAAAATATGTGTTTATTTTTTTATTTTTAGTCATAAATTGACATTGGGGTAAAGTAAATAGTGAAAAGTGTGATCAAGTTTCCGCTTAGTTTGTTAAGTGTAAGTATATTGTCGTTTATGCTGACGGCATGTGGCGGTGGTGGTAGTGATGGAGAAAGTCAACAGCCGAACAATGGGACAGCACCAGATGCTCCGCTGCATGGAAGTCATTATCCTGAGCCAACGCAAGATGTGGTAAGTCCATCTGTTTTGGGTTTTTATGATTTTAATGCCCAGTCTGAATCACGTGAAGTGCGTAATGATTTAACAGGTTCTTTGCAGGCGATGGTGCAGTTTGCCCAAGGCCATGTGGTTGACCCGAATGGTAACGAAGAGAAAAAAATGCCACGTTTAACCGCAGAACGGGAGGCATTGTTATTAATCACACCGATGCAGGAGATGGATCAGATTAATGCACTGCAGGTTGAGGTGTATCAGAATGAACGGCTGTTACGCCGTATCAACCTGGCTGATCCGACTCAAATTCCGGCCTCGGACCAGAGCAATCGTGATGGCCGTGCAGAAGTGCGCTACAGTAAACGGGCCTGGTCAGCGCGCTTAAACTGGGATGAAGTACGTCCGGGCTTAAAATTACGGATCATTGACAGCAAAAACCGCAGTGGTGATTTACTGGCAGAGCAGATTGATTTTGCTGCGCCTGGTGAACTGGTACTAAATAATATTCGGATTGGACTGCTCACTGCGCCCCCACATTCAACAGGGCATGCCATGCTGCTTGAACCGGAAAAGTCAGGCTCAGACTATTTCCAGACCATTCCGGCAGCGCACATGACGGTGGCTAAATATGATGATATTCAGCTGGATCGGGTGATGGTGGCCAACGGCACCATCTACGATAGTCAAAGTGCAGGCGAAGGCGGTGTTTATTCGGGGGATATGCGTGAAAACACGGCGAAATCGACCTTTAGTGTGGGAATTAACTTGGCCAACTCGGGGGTGACCAGTGCCTCGATGCTCAGTCAGCAGCAGCCTCAACTGACTCAAACTGTGGTGACTCACCATGCGCGCGGTAAATATAGCAATGGTGAACAGACCCATGGCTTGAGTGGCGGTAACGGTATGTTGACCCTGTATAACTCGGTGGGTAACGAATTTAGCCATGAAATTGGCCATCATTATGGTTTAGGCCATTATCCGGGCTCTTTTAAAGTAGATGATACCACCACCAATTATTTCTGGTCGGCACATCATGCCGATAGTGGCTGGGGCTATATAGGCTATCGCAACAAAATGCGCGGTAATTTGGCCTGGCAATCCTCCAATCTGGGCGATGGCAAAAACGGGGTGCCAAATTTCCTGAAACTGTATCCGTATGGTTGGGATGCCATGTCAGGCGGTGCCACCAATAGCAGTATTTCACGTTATACCCATTACACCGGTTATAGTACCTTTTTGCGTATCCAGCCGCATTTTACCAATCGTCATGTGTGGGATGAAAGCTCGCCATCCGGCTATAAACGCTGGAATCCGGACAGCCGCCAGATGGAAGTGGTCTATCCGAAAGTGCCGAATTCAAGCGAGGTCTGGTATAACAGCGCCGATGGCTATTATTTAAAACCGCGTTTATTTGGGGTGCCGGTGATTACCATTATTGGCGGCTATGATCCGGAAACCCAGCAAGGGGTGTTGTATCCGGCAGCACGCAGCAACTGGGGCAATGTCTATGATTTGCCGGCTGCACAGCGTGGCGCAGAGCAGGCGGCTTGCTGGTTAGATGTTCAATATACCAATCGCAGCCAGAACGTGGCTTTGGCACCTCATCGTATGCGTGGTAATGCCAATAAGCTGCATGTGAACCTGGCCATTACAGATCAGCCGCAACAGGTTAATTTGTACTGCAAAAAAGCCAATGAAGCCGAGAAATTATTATCGACACTTACGATTCCTCAATACGGCACTGCCATTTCAGCTGCTGTAAAAATTGGACGTGAGGATGGTTATACGGCGCTTAGAAAAGTGGAATTGCCGGAATTCCAGCAGCAATTGGAAGCACAGGCCAATCAGGCGGTGATCGCTTTAAAGCCAGCTGCACAATTACTATATGATTCTTATGCAGAAAATCGTCATGAATTGAGTGCACTAGCTCAGCAGCAGTTGCAGCGTTATGAACAGCAGCAACAGAACATCTACCGTTTGAATCGCTGGATGAATGTCTACCGTGCCGATCTGGAGCATGCAAAACCTGAAGCGCAAACAGCGCTGGAAGGCTTCGTGACGCAGTTGGGACTGGCCAATGAAGATCTTCTGGCTGAAGCAACGCTACTTAAAAACAGAAATAACTGTTTGAAAGTGGAAACTCTGGCGACAGGTCAGAAAAATGTCTATATCAGTGGTGCAAGCGCCTGTACCGGAGATGACACCGAGCAATGGATTTATGATGGTTTGGGCCGGATTCATAGTAAAGCCGAGATGGATCTGTGTTTAAGCAATAACGGCAATATGGTAACACTGGCCAGCTGTAGCACCACACAGGACAGTCAGGTGTGGACAATGCATACAGAAACCGGAACCATCCGCCAGGGTGCTCAATGTTTTGATCTGGAACATGGCTATTTAAAAGACAATCGTGCCCGTTTAATCCGCTATGGCTGTACCGGTGGGGCAAACCAGCAATGGACCCAGTTAAGCGCTAATAATAGTCTGCAACTGGCTTATTTAACCCCAGAAAACTTAAGACTGATGCTGAAATAACAATTCATATTCAACATTCTAGTCTGAATTATATAAACACCTTCTAAGTAGTTTAGGAGGTGTTTTTTTATGGGGGATGTTGTGGCAATCAAAAATATAGGGGGACAGATTTATTTTCTAGTGATGGTAGGTCGTGTGATGGTTAGATGTTTTTTAGACGGTTTAGTGTGGAATTGAGATGGAATCGATCGGGACGTAAACGTATTGAGGATAAGATCGGACCAAAATAAAATCTACAGATACAAAAAAAGCCCTGAATCAGGGCTCTTTCTGCTTTGCGATTAGTTAGAAGCTAATGCTTTAACTTGCGCGTTCAAGCGGCTCTTATGACGAGCAGCTTTATTTTTATGGATGATGCCTTTATCAGCCATGCGGTCGATTACAGGTACAGCTTTTTTGTAAGCTTCTGAAGCAACAGCATAGTCACCAGCAGCGATAGCAGCTACTGTACGTTTAAGATAGGTACGAACCATAGAACGCAAGCTTGCGTTATGTTTACGTGCTTTAACGTTTTGACGAGCACGTTTTTTAGCTTGAGCAGAGTTTGCCACTCGTGCACTCCTTGAAATAGATTGGTCTGGGCGGGCCGCAATTCAACTGAAAACCACATCAGCAGAATTTCACCAGCCCGTAAACAAGTGCCATATTTTGATTAAACAATGCGTCGAAGTCAAGTCTTGACAAGCTTTGACAACATTTAAGATGCAGAAAAAAATGAAAGAAAACGTTAGATTAGTGTGAGTGCCTGAATATTGGATAAAAAATGACTCAAATCATAAAAAAAGCCATTGTCATTGGATCGACCGGTTTGGTCGGCCGGGCGCTGGTTTCTGCCTTAAATGATCATCCTGCCTGTCAGCAGGTTACGGCGGTGGTGCGTCGCCCGGATACAGCCTTTGAACAGATGGCCAAAGTACAGCCATTGGTGCTGGAAGATTTACTGATGCTGAATGATCAGGATGTCAGCGAGCATAGTCATGGCTTTAGCTGTTTGGGTACCACCCTGAAAAAAGCCGGCTCAAAAGATAACTTTTATGCGACCGACTTTACTATCAATGCCCATTTTGCCGAGCTGTTGCAGCAAACCTCTGCCCATTATCTGCTGGTCAGTGCCTTGGGGGCCAATGCCAGATCGCCATTTTTTTATAATCGGGTCAAAGGTGAACTGGAACAGTACATTCAGAACTTATCTTTAAGCAAAGTTTCACTGCTGCGCCCATCGTTATTGCTAGGCGAGCGTCAGGATGCACGTTTTCTGGAAGATCTGTCACAGCAGCTGTTTCAGCGCTGTTCATCTTTTTTGCCTAAAAATTTTAAACATCGGCCAGTGACAGCCGGGCAGGTGGCTCATACTATGGTCGAGGCTGCCTTAACTCAAACTGAAAAGTTTGAAATTTATGATAATTTACGCATACAACATACAAAATGAGGGAAACACACGTGTCTACAGTCGCTTTCGTTACTTGTGATTTGCTGGATGATAACCCGGATAAACAGCTGCAAGTGGTCACCCCATCAATGGATGGCAAATTTTTCAAAAGCTATGGCGCGCGTAAAAGTTTTGGCGGTCAGGTGGTGACGGTAAAATGCTTTGAAGATAATTCGCGTGTAAAAGAATTACTGGCGACTGAAGGCCGGGGCAAAGTGCTGGTGGTGGATGGTGGTGCGTCAATGCGCTGTGCACTTATGGGCGACCTGATTGCCGAATCTGCAGTAAAAAACAACTGGAATGGTGTGATTATTTACGGTTGTGTACGTGATGTCGATGCCATTGCTGAACTGGATTTAGGCGTACATGCGCTGGCAGCAATTCCACAAAAAAGTAACCGTAAAGGCGTGGGTGAGGTCGATATTCCGCTCAGCTTTGGTGGTGTGAATATTCAGTCGGGTGATTATATTTATGCCGATAATAATGGTATTGTGGTGGCCAAAGAAGCATTGGTGGAGCTGTAATCAACCCGATTCGGCATTCATCTTCTAGAACATAACAAGAACAGGAAGGTCATGATGTTGCATCATCAAATTAAAGTGGTACAGGCATTGGCTTCTGCTTTGACCGAAGGCGGGCGCGGAAGCAATGGCACAGCATTTCCCAAGCAACCTGAGCAGCCGCTCAAGTTGTATGAGTTTGAAGGTTCACCATTTTGTCGACGTGTACGCGAAGTCATGACCTTGCTGAATCTGGATTATGAAGTCTATCCCTGTCCTAAAGGTGGTAAAAAATACCGTCCGCAGGTCAAGGAATTGGGCGGTAAACTGCAATTTCCATTTCTGGTAGATGAAAATACCGGAGATCATCTCTACGAATCGCAGCAGATTATTCATCATCTGTTTAAACACTATGGCAAAAGCGGGAAAACCCCGCGGCGCTATGCACATTATCCAAAAATTCCCTTTGTGGCCTTTGCTGGTACGCTGCTTAATGGTGCACGCGGGGTCTGGGTCAAGAAAAAGATTAAAAACCGTGCGGCACCAGAGCAACTGCTGGAGCTGTGGGGTTTTGAAGCCAGTCCGTATACGCGCATTGTGCGCAGTACCTTAACCGAGCTGGAATTGCCTTTTATTTTCCATAATGTGGCCAAAGAGCGCTGGCAGGATCAGGGGCTGGCCAAATTACGTTTAAAGCCAGGTAAATATGTACCTTTAAAGGGCGGTAAACGTGAGAAAGTCTTGGCACTGATGGGAGAGAATATTCAGGTGCCTTATCTGGTTGATCCGAATACCGGCGCTCATATGTTTGAATCGGATGATATTGTGCATTATTTACAGCGCCAGTATGGTTAAAACTCTCAAGTTAAAAGCATCTTCGGATGCTTTTTTGTTTTTATGAAGATATCCGCGTTCAAACGCTGGATCTCCATGCTAAAGCCGATACACTAGGCACAGCGAATTTCAGGATATAACCATATGTTCAATAAAGTGGCGCAACTGTTTAAAAGCAAGCCCTCTCCAGAAGCAGAATTTCTGGCTGAACATCAGATTCAGTTTGATCCGCAACACGGCTATATCGTCGATGGTATTGTGCTGAATGATGCTTTATCGGAGCGGCTGGAGTATTTGTCTAATCGGCGTATGAATCGTTTTGATGACCTGAAAGAACTGTATTTTACCGCCATGCTGATCAATGAAAAAATTGATCTGGAAATTGCCACGCAAAGCTTTGTGACGCGTTTGGGCAACACAGAAGAAAACCTGTTGCAGTTTAAAAGTATCGTGAAACGCCTGAATGATTATTATCGTCAGTTCTTGCGTGAGAAAAAGTAAGCTTCAATCCATCTTTTCAGCTAGATGCAGTCTCATTTTTCAGATAAAGATTAAGAAAAATTAACGTAATGGATGGAAATGCTCGTGTTAGTATAAGCCGCATGTTGATTAGACCTAAAAGCTATATACATGTTCCAACACGAAAGCTCCCAACTCAATCTGAAACAATTAAAAACGGGCGAAAAACGCTGGGTGGGCAATTTGCAGGGCTCATCCGCGGCCTTGCTGATCAAGCAGCTGAGTACCCAGCATAAACAGTTATTGATTGTGGTGGCGCGTAACAGCCAGCATCTGGGGCAGTTGGAAAGCGAATTTGAGTTTTACGGTATTCAACCGACCATTTTCCCGGATTGGGAAATTTTACCTTATGACCGTTTATCACCGCATCAGGATATTGTCTCTGAGCGTCTGGCGATTTTATCGAATATGCCACAGCAGGGCGTACTGCTGGTGTCGGCTGCAACCCTGGCGCAGCGTGTGGCGCCAACCTCTTGGGTCTTAGGTGAGCATTTTGATATTCAGGTTGGCCAGAAGTTTGAACTGGAACAGCAAAAGAAACGCCTGATTCAGGCTGGTTATCATCTGGTCGATACAGTCTATGACCATGGTGAATTTGCGGTGCGCGGCAGTATTATGGATATTTTTGCTTCAGGGCAAGAAGCACCAATCCGGATTGACCTGTTTGATGATGAAATTGAAAGCCTGAAGTTTTTTGATCCGGAAACCCAGCGGACTACCCAAACCATTCAGCAATTTTCAGTACTACCCGCCAAAGAGTTTCCTCTAAAAGAAGGCCGTTCGCTGTTCCGCGATCGTTATGCAGAATTATTCCCAAGTGCAAATCCAAAGAAAAGCCCGGTGTATCAGGATGTACTCGATGGCATTGCCTCGCCGGGGATAGAATTCTATTTCCCGTTGTTCTTTAACGCTCAGGCGATGGCTACTGAAAGCACTTTAATGGCGTACTTACCTGAGAATGGCATTGTCATTACAGATAAGGGGCTGGAAGAAGGTTTAAACAGCTTCTGGCAGGAAGTAAACCGCCGTTATGAAGATCGCCGGCATAATATTGACCAGCCTATTTTGCCGCCCGAGCAACTGTTTTTATCACCGCAGCAGGTGCTGGGACAGTTAAACCAGTTTGGCCGCATCATTGCCTCGGCAGATCATTTTGCCGAAAAAGCCGGTGTGGTAAATCTGACCACTGAAGCACCACCTAAACTGCCGGTCGATCCGAAACGGGAAAAACCGTTCAGTCTGGTCAAAGAATATATTAACGCGGCCAATCATCCGGTGTTGCTAGTTGCAGAAAGTGCTGGTCGCCGTGAAACTTTGAAAGATGCTCTGCGTTCCACTCTGGGAGCAATCCCAACGGTTGAGAACTTTGTTGAATTCCAGAAATCTTTATACGCCGTTGCCATTACCAACGCTCCTTTAGATCGTGGTCTGGTAATTCAGGGCCAGCTTTCGGTCATTTCGGAAAATCAGCTCTATGAACATCGTGTGGTTCAACGTCGGCGTAAACGTCAGCAGGAAGTCTCGGAAGAGTTTTTAATACGCAGTCTGACCGAGCTGAGTATTGGCGCGCCGGTGGTACATATTGATCACGGTGTGGGGCGTTATGCCGGACTGGTGACGCTGGAAATTGATCAGCAGGATCATGAATTCTTGCAGCTCGATTATGCCGATGGCGCCAAAGTCTATGTGCCAGTGACTAATTTGCATTTAATTAGCCGCTATAGTGGTGGCGATCCGGATTTGGCACCGCTGCATAAACTTGGTACTGATGCCTGGAACAAGGCCAAGCGCAAGGCTTTAGAGCAGATTCACGATGTCGCAGCTGAATTGCTGCATATACAGGCACGCCGTCAGTCCAAGCCGGGCTATGCCTTTGAGCTGGATGAAAAACTGTATATGCAGTTTGCGTCGGGGTTTGCCTATGAAGAAACCCTGGATCAGGCCAATGCCATTGAAGCGACTTTATATGATATGCAGCAGGCCAAACCGATGGACCGTCTGGTTTGTGGGGATGTTGGCTTTGGTAAAACTGAAGTGGCCATGCGTGCCGCCTTTGTCGCCGTGCAAAATAATAAACAGGTAGCGGTCTTGGTACCGACCACCTTGCTGGCACAGCAGCATTATGAATCCTTTAAAGACCGTTTTGCCGACTGGCCGGTGCGTATTGAAGTCCTGTCGCGTTTTGGTTCATCCAAAACCCATACTAAAATCATTGAAGATTTGGCCGAAGGCAAAGTCGATATTGTGATTGGTACCCATAAAATTTTGCAGGAAAATGTCCAGTTCAAACAGCTGGGCTTGATGATTGTCGATGAAGAACACCGTTTCGGTGTGCGCGATAAAGAGCGGATTAAAGCCTTGCGCGCCGATGTTGATATGCTGACCTTAACGGCAACCCCCATTCCACGTACCTTGAATATGGCCTTTAGTGGTATGCGCGATTTATCCATCATTGCCACACCACCTGCGCGTCGTTTAGCCGTAAAAACCTTTGTGCAGGAACAGACTGGTGATTCAGTCAAAGAAGCGATTTTGCGTGAATTGCTGCGTGGCGGTCAGGTGTATTTCCTGCATAATGAAGTCGATACCATTGAACGTGCAGCAGAAAATATCCGCCAGCTGGTGCCGGAAGCGCGAGTCGCAGTCGCACATGGCCAGATGCGTGAGCGTGAACTGGAGCAGGTGATGCAGCAGTTCTATCATAAAGAATATAATGTGCTGGTCTGTTCCACCATTATTGAAACCGGGATTGATGTCCCGAATGCCAATACCATTTTAATTGAACGCGCCGACAAGCTCGGCCTGGCGCAATTACACCAGCTACGCGGCCGGGTCGGACGTTCGCACCATCAGGCTTATGCCTATTTGCTGGTGCCGTCGATTAAAGGCTTAAAAGGTGATGCTGAAAAACGTCTGGATGCGATTCAGCGTGCATCGACCTTGGGTGCCGGTTTTATGCTGGCCACCGAAGATCTGGAAATTCGTGGTGCCGGTGAACTTCTCGGGGAACAGCAAAGCGGTTCGATGCAGGCCATTGGTTATAGCCTGTATATGGAAATGCTGGAAAAAGCCACTAAAGCCATTCAAAAAGGCAAAACCCCAAATTTCGATGCGCCGTTGTCGTTAACAGCGGAAATCAACCTGCACATGCCAGCCTTGATTCCGGATGAGTATCTGGGCGATGTGCATCAGCGTTTATTATTCTATAAACGTATCAGCAATACCGATACACAGGAAAAACTCGACAACATCCGTATGGAACTGACTGACCGTTTTGGTATTCCACCACAACCGGTAAAACAGCTATTTGCCGTGCATCAGCTGCGTCTGAAAGCCGAGCAGCTCGGTATTACCAAAATTGATGTGGGTGCCAATGGTGGCAATATCGAGTTTTCACCAGATACCCCGGTGCAGGCAATCAGCATTATCCAGATGATGCAGAAACATCCGACCTATTTCCGGATGGATGGCGGACAGCGTTTAAAAGTCATGGTGCTGCTGGATGAACATCAAAAACGGATTCAGTTTATTTCCGATTTGCTGGAGCAACTGCTGCGTGAGCTGCCAGCCTGAGTTAGCGCTCAGTCCTGATGCAATTCCTGCTGTTTATTTAATCGCTGACTGCGCAAAGAAGTCTTGATTATTTAAGGAAATTTATTGAAGATAGGGGATTGCTCTGGCTGGCTGCAAATAGTGTGTTATTTGTGGTGAAACGGCCGTTATAGAATATTCACGTCCTTTGGGATGTGATAGTATTAGCCATCATTCTAATTTGCGTCATTTATAAAGATATGTTTAGTTTGCATCCACAACTTGCTCAAGATACTTTTTTTGTAGGCGACTTTCCCTTGTCAACATGTCGTTTAATGAATGATATGCAATTTCCTTGGCTCATTCTTATTCCACGTGTGCCGGGCATTACCGAACTCTATGAATTAAGCCAGGCCGACCAGGAACAGTTCCTGCGTGAATCGAGCTGGTTATCTAGCCAACTGTCACGTGTATTCCGTGCCGATAAAATGAATGTCGCTGCACTGGGCAACATGGTGCCACAATTGCATTTCCATCATGTGGTGCGTTATCAAAATGATGTGGCATGGCCAAAACCGGTCTGGGGAACACCAGCAGTACCGTATAACAATGAAGTGCTGAACCATATGCGCCAAACGCTAATGTTGGCACTACGCGGTCAGGGCGATATGCCATTTGACTGGCGAATGGACTGATATTCGTGTTTGCATCATGCAGGGATGTATGGTGTGACCAGATCCGCTAAGGAGAGTAGAGTACGGTGTCACTAGGTTATTGGATGGATCGAGATCCTACACAATTTGATTACCTGCATCGGGTTATGGGCTATGCCAGTTTATCGCTGATCCTGATTGTCTATCATTACACCTATCCAGACACCCAGTACCAAATTTATATTCCGGTTTTATTGGCATTTTTGCTGTTTATTACCCCGAAACTGTCGCGCTGGCTACAATCTAAATATAACTATCAGATTAAAAGAAATATCTTATTTATTATAGATATTATGATTGTGGCCATCTGTCTGTCGGCCGTGCATTTAAATCTGGTTCTAACCTTTGCGGCGATTTTTGCCTTGCTGTATACCGCCATTAATGTCAAAGTATCGTTCTTTTTGGTGTCGCTGGCGGCTTTATTTGCAGCGTCGGTATTCTATCTGTGCAATATTTTCGTATTTGGCTTTGGTGAATATTTTGAATACACCACCAATGAGCTGACCATTCTGGCCTTCCTGTGCATGATCGTGTATTTCGGGATGGGCAGTGTTTATCAGACCCGCCGGATTCGTGCCTCTAACCATAAGCGTGAACATTATTATCAGCAAATGAACCGCTATATGGAATTTGCCAACCAGTTGAGTCGTTATGCGCCGCTTCAGCTCTGGCATTCGATCATGAAAGGCGAGTCAGAAGCCAAAATTGAATATAAACGTAAAAAACTCACCATTTTCTTTTCCGATATTCAGGGCTTTACCGAGCTGTCTGAAACCCTGATTCCAGATGATTTAGCCTACCTGCTGAATGACTATTTGAGTCATATGACTGAAATTGCCAAGCAGTATGAAGCCACCGTCGATAAGTTTATGGGGGATGCTATCCTGATTTTCTTTGGTGATCCAAGCAGTCAGGGTGTGGAAAATGATGCCAAGACCTGCGTTGAAATGGCCATTGCCATGCGCCAGCAAATGAAACTGCTGCGTGAACGCTGGATTAAAATGGGCTATCCGCCGTTACATATCCGCATGGGCATCAGTACCGGTTATTGCCACGTGGGTAACTATGGTGCGGCGCATCGTATGGCTTATACCATTGTCGGCCGCGATGCCAATCTGGCAGCGCGTTTGCAAAGCGCAGCCGAAGTTGATGAAATCCTGCTGTCAGATGATACCTATCAACTGGTGAAAAATGATTATCTGTGTGCGCCGAAAGCGCCAATTTTCCTGAAAGGTATTCAGGGTCCGGTGAAAACCTGGCAGGTCATGGAAAAATATGCGGCCAGAAAATCCGATTATCAGCGCTGGTTTGACTATGAATACAAAGGTTTTCATCTGTTGCTGAATCTGGATGAAGTGCAAAACTTTGAATATCCGGAACTGATTGGTGTGCTGGAAAAAATGATTAAACGGATTCAGACCCAGCAAAAACTGACCAACTCGCAGGGTATTGTGAAATTAAAACTGGAAGATGAAGTGATTGAAGAAGTCGAGGTTAATCGACCAGATCGGGAATTTCATTAACTTATAAAGATAGATGATCTGCTTGATCGAAGATTGTTGAGTGTTCTATCAAGTCAAAAAAACCACGCCGGAGCGTGGTTTTTCTGTTTTAAGTCTTAGTGATTTTCAGAAGCATGGTTAATGGTGTATTTTGGAATTTCAACTTCCAGATCTTCATCAACCACCTGTACCTGACATGATAAACGTGAGTCAGGTTCTAGACCCCAAGCACGATCTAACAGATCAGCTTCGACATCATTCATTTCTTCCAGGCTGTCAAAACCGCGGCGTACCACCACGTGACAGGTGGTGCAGGCACATGACATATCACAGGCATGTTCAATTTTAATGCCGTTTTTTAACAGGCTTTCGCACAGGTTGGCATTTTGTTCAACTTCAAACTCAGCACCTTCTGGGCAGAATTGCGCATGTGGAAGTACTTTAATACGTGGCATAGTCTTTACCTTAAATTAGTTTGAGTTTGACCAGTCATCGAGCTTGGTGCCTTTAAGAGCAGCATCAATATGCTGGTTCATGCGAAGCGCAGCAAAAGCATCACTGTGTATTTTAAGCTGTTCAATAGCCTGTTCAATAGCCTGAATATCGGTTGTTTCAAGCTGGCTGTACAAATGGGTTTTCGCACCATTCAATGCGTCCAGTTGTTCTGTGCTCAATAGCTGTGCATCAACTTTTAGTGCCTGCTCCAGAGCTTCCAGTTCACGCTGTGCTTCGACCTTGGTTTCCTGTAAATGACGCAGGTGTTTGTCTTCTTCTGCGTATTTGAAACCGTCAAGCAGTAAACGTTCGGTATCTTCGCTCGATAAACCATAAGACGGTTTAATGTCGATATGCGCGGAAACGCCAGAAGTCGTTTCTTTGGCAGAAACACTAAGCAGGCCATCGGCATCAACCTGGAAGGTGACTTCAATACGCGCCTGACCGGCAGTCATTGGTGGGATACCATGCAGGACAAAACGGCCTAAACTACGGCAATGCTCAACCAGATCACGTTCACCTTGCACCACATGAATCAGCATGGCGGTTTGTCCATCCTGATAAGTGGTGAATTCCTGACGACGCGCGACTGGAATTGCAGTATTACGTGAAATTAAACGCTCGACCAGACCGCCCATGGTTTCCAGACCTAAAGACAGTGGGGTAACATCTAAAAGCAATGAACCATCTTTGGTATTACCAATCAGCTGATTGGCCGTAATAGAGGCGCCAATCGCAACCACTTCATCCGGGTTAATAGTACACAGCGGTTCCTGGTTAAATACCTCACGGACAGCTTTTTGCACCGCATAGGAGCGGGTAGAGCCGCCAACCAGTACCACGTTTTGAATATCGGTCAGTTCCAGTTTGGCATCGCGCAGTACGCGTTTGCAGACGCTAATGGTCTTGTCTAACGCCACCTGAATAATGCTTTCAAAAGTCGCACGATCCAGTGTCAATGTTTGATCTAACAGTTGTAGTTCTACTGATTCCGCATCCGACAGCGCTTCTTTGGCCTGACGCGCTGCGACCACAAAGTGGGCATATTCAGTATCATTTAATGTGTCAATATTCAGCTGTTTTTTCGCCCATTTGACAATTAAACGATCCAGATCATCACCGCCTAATGCAGTATGACCACCGGTCGCCAGTACTTCAAATACACCTTGCGAGAAACGTAAAATCGATACGTCAAAGGTACCGCCGCCTAAGTCATAAATCACATAGTTGCGATCGGTACTTAAATTGCTGTCCTGATCCAGACCATAGGCCACTGCAGCAGCAGTCGGTTCATTAAGTAAGCGCAGCACATTCAGGCCAGCCAGTTGAGCTGCATCACGTGTGGCTTGACGCTGAGCTTCATCAAAATAGGCCGGAACAGTAATTACTGCGCCATTGACCGGATTTTTCAGGCTGTCTTCAGCACGGTCTTTCAGCTGTTTTAAAATTTCAGCCGAGATTTCTACCGGTGTTTTACGACCTTGTGCAGTTTCAAAAGCCGGCATTTCATTGGCTTCACCCACTAAATCGTAAGGGTGCTGAAACTTGATGTCTGCCTTGGAGCGACCCATAAAACGTTTCACTGAAACAATGGTATTTTTCGGATCGCTGGTGATAAACGGTTTGGCATCATTGCCATATTGCGTGGTATTTTCGGCATAATGAACAATTGAGGGAAGTAACACACGACCTTGTTCATCATGAAGGACTTTGGCTTGCGCCGAAAGAACAGTGGCCACCAGTGAATGTGTGGTGCCTAAATCAATTCCAATCGCAATGCGATGTTCATGCGGTGCGCTTGATTGTCCTGGTTCTGCAATTTGCAAGAGCGCCATTGTGTTACATCCTTTGCACGTTAATTTGAAAAAATAAAATTAAAAATCGTCATCTAAGTCAAAGCTGTCATCGTCGAGGAAACGATCTTCAGCCTTGTCAATATCGGTCATGACTTTCTGGAAGAAACGCAATTTACGTACTGTATCGCGTGCTTCGCCCCAGTCTTCATCTGCATAATCAATTTTAAATTCGCGAACCAGACCATCAATCCATTGCTGGACTTCGGTTTTCAGGGAAGCCAGTTCATCGGCAGAGCGGGCATCATCCAGCTGCTCACGAATTTCCAAGGCAGACTGTAAAAACTCAAAATCACTGATTGACTGATCCAGATGATAATCCTGTTTTTTTAAGCTCAGTAAATAACCTGCGCGGCTGTCAACCTGAGATAAAACTTTATACGCCTGGTTGATTTCGCTGGACTGAATCAGCGCCTGGTCTTTATCTTCGGCTTTATCGGGGTGATATTGTTGCTGTAACTTTAAAAATTCTGCTTTTAAAGTAGCCAAATCAATATCGAGTGCTACAGGCAGGTTAAACAGCTCAAAATGATTCATGGGAGAGATAATCCGCGATTGATTGCAAAAAAGGACTGCATAAATGCGATTAAAACAGTGTACAAGACACTGTTTTAATCTGCAAAAGAAGGGAGGGTCGGGAATTAAACCGTGAAGGATTCACCACAACCACATTCACCTTTTTTATTCGGGTTATTGAATTCGAAGCCTTCATTCAAGCCGTTTTTGACATAGTCCATCTCTAAACCTTCAAGATAGACTAAACTTTTCGGGTCAACGAATACTTTTACACCGTGCTGTTCAAATACCTGATCGTATGCATTGACGTCATCAACAAACTCAAGCACATAGGCCAGACCTGAACAGCCGGAAGTTTTCACGCCAACGCGAATACCTTCACCCTTACCGCGATTCTTTAAGTAATTGCTGATATGAGTTGCAGCATTTTCAGTTAAATGGATCATGAAAACTCCGTTAATCTGTCTTTAAAACGAGAAACAATTAAGCTTTTTGCTGTTTGGTACGATAGTCTTCAACAGCCGCTTTAATCGCGTCTTCTGCAAGTACAGAGCAGTGTACTTTAACTGGTGGTAAAGCCAGTTCGTTTGCAATATCAATGTTTTTGATGGCTTGAGCTTCGTCCAAGGTTTTACCTTTTAACCACTCAGTCACCAGTGAGCTTGATGCAATTGCCGAACCACAGCCATAGGTTTTAAAGCGTGCTTCTTCAATTACACCGTCATTATTCACTTGAATCTGTAAACGCATTACGTCGCCACATGCTGGTGCACCGACCATGCCTGTACCTACGTTGTCTGCATTTTTGTCTAAAACACCAACGTTGCGTGGGTTTTCGTAATGATCAATTACTTTTTCGCTATATGCCATTTTGCTTCTCCAAACCTCGGGGTCAGCGTTAATATTAATATGGGGTCAATATTCGTTTTATCAATGAGATGAAGCTGAATAAAGCTTCATCTCAGTGTCGAATTAGTGTTCCGCCCACTCAACTGTAGAAAGGTCGATACCTTCCTTATACATATCCCAAAGCGGAGAAAGTTCACGTAATTTCTCAACAGCAGCTTTGGTAATTGATAACACATGATCAATATCTTCTTCAGTGGTGTATTTGCCAAAACTGAAGCGAATTGAACTGTGCGCAAGCTCGTCAGACAGACCTAGCGCACGCAGTACATAAGATGGCTCAAGCGTTGCAGACGTACATGCAGAACCTGAAGATACTGCTGCATCTTTAAGCGCCATCATTAACGATTCACCTTCAACAAAGTTGAAGCTGACGTTTAAGTAGTTGGCTACGTTTTGAGTCGGGTGACCGTTCAGGAACACTTGTTCAAGGTCTTGCAGGCCATTCCAGAGTTTGTCACGTAACACGCGTAAACGGGTTTGTTCAGCTTCCAGGTTTTTACCTGCCAGCTCAAATGCTTCGCCCATACCTACGATTTGATGGGTCGCCAGCGTACCAGAACGCATACCGCGCTCATGACCGCCACCGTGCATTTGCGCTTTCAGACGCACACGCGGGCTACGGCGTACAAATAAGGCACCAATGCCTTTAGGGCCATAGATTTTGTGTGCAGAGAAGCTCATTAAATCAACTTTTAAGGTTGAAAGATCAATCTCGACTTTACCTGCAGCCTGTGCAGCATCAACGTGGAAGAAGATTTTGTTGGCACGGGTAATTTCACCAATTGCAGCAACGTCAGTCACGGTACCAATTTCGTTGTTCACCATCATCAGGGAAACAAGAATAGTATCTGGACGAATTGCGTCTTGAACCATTTCCGGGGTAATTAAACCGGTTTGTGGTTGTGGCTCAAGATAGGTAATTTCGAAGCCTTCAGACTCAAGCTCGCGGCAGGTATCTAAAATTGCTTTGTGTTCAATTTTAGAGGTAATGATGTGCTTGCCTTTAGATGCATAGAATTGAGCCACACCTTTTAGGGCAAGGTTGTCAGATTCAGTTGCGCCTGAAGTCCAGACAATTTCACGTGGGTCAGCTTTGATCAAGTTCGCAACTTGTTCACGTGCATATTCCACTTTTTCTTCTGCTTGCCAGCCATAGGCATGTGAACGAGATGCTGCATTACCGAAGGTGCCTTCGAAAGTTAAGCATTCCATCATACGTTCTGCAACTTGAGGGTCTACAGGAGTTGTTGCTGCATAGTCAAGATAGATCGGACGTTTCATGTCAAATACCTGTAACCGATAAAAGGGCTGAATCAAAAGATGCTGAATTTTGGCGAATTGCAACGGCTTGAACGTTGTCACGAGCTACAAGATCAGCAAGGGTGATTTTTGCAAGATAATCGGCAATATGGTGGGAGAGTTCTTGCCATAAATCATGGGTTAAGCACATTGCACCATTCTGGCAGTTGCCTTTATGGTCACAACGGGTGGCATCAACCGTTTCATTTACAGCTTCAATGATTTCTAATACGGTGATTGTATCGGCACTGCGCGCCAGGTGATAACCACCATTGGCTCCGCGAATACTGGAAACCAGGCCGTGACGCTTTAATTTCGCAAATAACTGCTCAAGGTAAGCGACAGAAATAGATTGTCGAGCTGCAATTTCTGCAAGAGTGATCGTTTGTTCAGTTGGCTGCAAAGCTAGATCAAGTAGAGCAGTCACTGCGTAGCGACCGCGAGTGGTTAAGCGCATGATTCGATACACATGGTTGGACTAGATGTGTAGATTCTATGAATCCTGACTAAAATAGTCAAGTTTTTTTATTATTCGGATATTCGATTCAATCACAGGGAAATTAAGGATTTAAACGATCCATAAATTATACACTAATAACGCAATTAATAGCAGAGTAATTAGACTAAAAGCCAGATTAATTCGCTTTTGGTTGCGCTGCATGCGACGAATGCGGTTTTTATACTGTTTAACTTCTACCTGCAGGGTATTAATGGTCGAGCGTTGCAGGTCAATTTTCTCTAATAACGGGGCAATCCGGCGTTTAGAGGTTTCCAGTTCCTGCTCGTGTTCAGGATCGGCCAGCCATTGACGCCAGTCCGAAAGTACTTTAGGGATACTGAATAAGGTCAGCAGGTCGCGGAATTCATCTTTTAAGGTCGGGTCGCCTTCAATGCGCATGGCTCGAATACTGCGGCGATTCCCCAAGACAAAAATCTTAATCAAATCCAGCAATGTGGTACGGACATCTAATTCGACGGCTTTTTCAGGTGCTTTTAGATCAAACAGGATGCCGTGTTCGCTAAACTGCAAATAGAAGTCGAAATAGGGGATATAGCTGTTAATTTTGACTGCAATTTTCTGGTCTACAAATTTTTTGGCCTGAAGTGCAACAACACGATCATATTTCAAGATAAAGCTAAAGATTGTTTCCAGAACAATCATCACCATCGTCAGCAACAAATGTGATTCATTTTGTCTTTGTTGCGATTCATTCATACAATTTAGTCCCTAACCAGATCGAGTCATGCATATCCAAGCGGTGCATTACCAGGAAGTAATACATAATATTCTTGCTTTGTAGAACAGTTTAACAAAACGTTCAAGTGCTTAATTTGCTATTATAAGAGCATTTTGTTGGTTTATGATATTGAATGGTATACAAAATAAGCAGGAGAAATGCGAATGGATGAAGCAGCAGTAGAATCGCCAGAACCACAAAACGAAAATGAAAAAGCGTCTAAAAACAAAGCAAGAGTACGTTCTGGGCGTAAATCGGCGCTGGATTTTCGCAAATATACCAAACAGATCTGGCTGGCCGGCTTAGGCGCGTTTTCCCGTGCTGAAGAAGAAGGCAATAAATTATTTGACTCACTGGTCAAGGTGGGGGAAGAACTGGAATCCAAAACCACCGAAATTGCCGATCAGACCGTAGAAAAAGTTTCTGAAAAGGCCAAAGAATCGGTGGTCGATACCAAAGATAAGGTCGAACGGATGATTGACCATAGTGTTCATCATTCCTTGAACCGTATAGGGCTGGTAACCGTGAAAGATATCCAGCATTTAGAGCAGCTGGTGCTGCAACTGCACAGCAAAGTCGATGCTTTAATTGAAGAAAATAAGCAATTAAAAGAACAACTCCTGAAAAAGTGAAAATCTCGACAGCTTTGGCATTTTTTTGGCAGATTTTTGCAACTTATTTTGTATAAATGCGTCTGGAGAGTATTGCTTTTACCCTCAAAGCATTGCTATAAAGGCATTACGGTAACTTAAACGAAATCTTTGGACCTTAAATAAACGATATTAAGAGGACGTAATCTTCATGAATAAATCAGAATTAATTGATGCAATTGCAGAGAAAGGGGGATTGTCTAAGACTGACGCTGGTAAGGCTTTAGACGCTACAATTGCTTCAATCACTGAAGCGCTGAAAGCAGGCGACACAGTGACTTTAGTGGGCTTCGGTACTTTCAATGTGAAAGAACGTGCTGCTCGTACAGGCCGTAACCCACAAACTGGTGAAACACTTGAGATTAAAGCAAGCAAAGTACCTAGCTTCAAAGCGGGTAAAGGTTTAAAAGATTCTGTAGCTTGATCTTTTAAGCAGTATTAAACGCGCCTCCTGGCGCGTTTTTTATTAATAATCAGAGTTTCGGGTTTTAATACATTCATTCGCTGAGGGTTTTCGGTTAAAATCCTGCACAAGTAAAATATTGGAATACTTATGGAATCTTTTCGTAATGTTATTAAGGGCTGGTTGGGCAAGGTTTTGCTCGTTCTGTTTCTGATCCCTTTAGCACTTGTAGGTATTGAAGGATATTTTAGTGGCGGCAATTCTGCCGACTCGGCAAAATCAGTAAATGGGCAACAGGTTTCCAAACAGGAATTAGAAGCCTTATCCAACTCATTAAAACAACAATATCTCAGCTATACACAGGGCGATGAGACCTTGTTGAATCAGGCGTATATTGAAAATAAAGCACTCGATACTCTGATTGCACGCACCTTGCTGTTACAACAGACTGAACATTTGGGTATTTCCTTAAGCGATGCGCAAATTGAGCAGATGATTGCCCAGCAACCAAGCTTTCAGGAAAATGGCCAGTTTTCTGAAGCACTGTATGCCAATTACCTGCGTTCAGTGGGTATGAGCAGTCAGGCTTTAATCCAGAATCTGCGTCAGGATCATGCCTTGAAAATGCTTAGCGCGAGCTTTATGGATCATGCCTTGGTGAGCGAGCTGGATATCCAGCAGATTGCCAATTTACAAACCGAACAGCGTACCTTGCATTTATCCAGCATTAAACTGGATGAATATAAGAAAAATATTCAGGTTTCAGCGCAAGAAATCAGTGATTATTACAATAAACATTCGACCCTGTTTAAGCAGGTCGCCAATGTTGATGTCGACTTTATTGTTCTGACGCCAGCACATATTTCCGCGACTGAAGCTGCAATTACCGATGCAGAATTGCAACAGGCCTATGACAAGTTTGTTGAAGCCCAGCAAAAAAATGCAGCGCGTGAGGTTAAACATATTTTAATTACCACCGATGCACGTGATGATGCAGCTGCCAAAAAACTGGCGGATCAGGTGTATGCTGAAATCCAGCAGGGCACCAGTTTTGCCGCTGCTGCACAGAAATATTCAGAAGACCCGGAATCTAAAGACAAGGGTGGCTTATTTGAGGCTTATGACGTGGGTGCCTTTGGCAATGCCTTTGATCAGGCAGTCACCAGTCTGAAATCAGGTCAGATTTCTCAGCCGGTGAAAACCCAATATGGTTATCATCTAATTCAGGTTGAAACCGATGCAGTTCAGGTGCCTTCTTTTGAAGCGGAAAAAGCCCGTTTAACTGCAGAACTGAAAAAGACCAAACAGCAAAATGCCTTCTCGGATACGGTAAATAGCCTGAATGAGATGGTGGTGGGTAGTGATGCGCTGGATGTGGTATCTCAGGAAGTCAAAGGCACCAAGGTTGAATCGGTAAAAGGCTTTAGTCTGGCCTCTCAGCATCCAGTATTATCTGATCCAAGTGTGAAGGTGAAACTGTTTAATGATGATGTGAAAAACGGCGATCGTAACGCTTCAAGTAACATTCAAATGGCCAATGGTAATGTGGTTTGGGTGAAAGTACGTGAGTATCATGCTGCGGGTGTGCAAACCCTGGCTGAAGCAACACCACGTGTACGTGCCAAACTGATTGAAGAAAAAGCCTTTAATGCAGCCAAAGCCAAAATCCAGAAATCACTGGATGAGTTCAAGACGCAACCGGCTGCAGAAGTCTTGGCTCAGCAGCAAATCCGTTTTGAAGATGCTGGTGTATTTACCCGTGCTGAAGGTCGTTTAAAGCGTGAAATTGAGCGTGCTGCATTTAGCTTGATGCCACCGAAGCAAGGGATGTGGTCTGTGACCACGGCAGCTTTGCCAAATGAACTGGTGGTCGTGGCAGTATCGAATGTGAACCGTACCACTTCAAATGCTTTAACGCCTGAACAGTTACAGGAGCTGGCCAAGTTGTATCAACAGCTGCGCGCCCAGCAAGAACTGGATGACTATACCCAGTATCTGAAAGCTAAAGCAGATATTGAATAAGTCTGACTGCATAATAAAAAACCGGCGCAAACGCCGGTTTTTTTATTGTGCTTATATTTTGGTGAAAAGTTTATTCAGTACGGATAATCAGTTCATAGCCGGTATATTTACGGATATTAATTACGCCAGTATCTAAAATTAAATATTGTCCTTTAATCCCGAAAAGTTTGCCGCGAATCACCGGGGTTTTATCCAGATTATGCGATTTAATTTTTTCAGGATACTGTTCCACCGGATAAATAAACTCACGTGGACGTTCCTGCTCCATCAATTCCAATGTTTCATTAAACTCAAGATTCTGGTTAAATTCTTCACGAATGGTGCTGATTTTTGGTGCAAATTCTTCAATCAGCTGGTCACGGGTCGCAATTAAATCGACCGGTTCAGCTTCACCTTTGAGCAGTTTGCGCCAGTCGGTTTTATCGGCAATTTGCGAACCAAACATGATTTCCAACTGGCCAGATAAACGACGAGAGCCGACTTTCATAATCGGTAAGGCCTGAGTCGCCCCTTGATCCAGCCAGCGTGTTGGCATTTGGCCAATACGGGTAATCCCGACCTTTAAGCCACTGGAGTTGGCCAGGTACACCACATGCGGTTGGAAGCAGACAGATCGTGCAAATTCTTCTTCGCGGCAAGTGCCTAAATGATAATGACAGGTTTCCGGTTTCATAATACACATGTCACAGGACGCTTTGGTTTTAAAGCATTTAAAGCAGTGACCTTGTGAATAGGATTTTGGGGTTTTGCTGCCGCAAGAAACACAGTAAATATTGCCGGTCCATTCAATTTCTATTTCTTGACCCAAGCGAAAAGGCAGTTCGATTTCTGAGCGATCCAGAATAAATTTATATTCAACATTTGCCCGGTGTGTCTGTTGATCAGTTACACTAAGGTCCTTTAGACCTGCATGCATTTTATGGCAAATGCCTTGTAGTTCCATAAAAAATACTCACTTTCATCATAAGGAATGCAGTCATGGCTGAGATGAATGTCATCACTTCTATGCTAGACGATTTAACCCAGGAGCAGCCAGTTTCTACTGCATTGTGTATTGGTCAACATCTTGAACAATACGATCATCATCAGACAATTCAATGGCAATATTTTAACGTAACTACGCTTTTAAATCTGCCTTTTACCCAGCGTTTTGATTTGGCTTTTGTACTACTCGATACTGAAGAAATGGCAGATTTGAGCAGCGCGCAGAAATCGCAGCTTTTGGTGAAACTGCGTGATTTGCTGGCCAAACGTATGGTGGTGGTGACTAAACGTCAAGATGAACCTTTATTACGTGCCTTGGGCTTTACCCAACTGATGGATAAAAGCCAGCCGCAGCATGACCTAATGTTGTGGCAATTTAATATTTTGACCTATAAGCATGTACCGGACTGGTTTAATTCCAAATTCTGGGCTAACCCGGAAAACTGGGATAAATATCGCTGGTAATGCTCAGCTTTTCTGCGGTTTTTGCAAAAACATAACAATTTCGGATGTTTCAAATGAATGAAGCATCGTATGCTGAGTGAATGTCATTAAAGGAAGAAATAAAAATCATGACAAACTTAAGCAATATTGTGGAAATTTTGGCGAAACAGGCCTTAGGTTCAAATTCCAATCAGCACCAATCCCAACAAAGTGGTGGGCTAGGCGGTATTCTCGGTTCAGTTCTAGGTCAACTTGGAAATAATCACCAGCAGAGTGGGCAAAGCCAGCAAGGCGGTTTGGGTGGGATTTTAGGCTCTGTGCTGGGCCAATTCGGTGGTTCCAGTCAGGGGCTAGGTGGTAGTTCTAAAACTTCTCTTCTGGTTGCGGTATTGCCTTTGGTGCTGGCCTGGATTCAAAAGCAGGGTGGTTTGCAAGGTGCACTGGACAAATTAAAAGGTCAGGGCCTAAGCAGCCAGGTGGATGACTGGGTTTCGACCGGGCCGGGCGAGAATGCCAGTGTGAATCCGCAGGAAGTCCAGAATCTGTTTGATGATGAAGAAGTGGAACAGGTAGCGCAGCAAACCCATGCCCCTAAACAGGATATTTATGGCGCAATTTCACAGGTGTTGCCACAGATTATTGACTCTTTAACTCCACAGGGTGAGCAGACCAGTAAAACTGAAGCCAATAATGATATTCAGAATGTACTGAATATGGTGTCAGGTTTCCTGAAAAGATAAGCCTGTTTATATGATGAAGCCAACCTGAGGTTGGCTTTTTAAATCCATAAATCTGGATATAAAAAACACGCCGAAGCGTGTTTTTTTGCTTTTTAGGTAGGTTAGACTTAGAAGTCGTAACGGAAACCTAGAGAAAAACCGAATGCATCTTCGCCATCAACACCGCCTACGCTATTTGAGCGGCCTTGAGCCCATGGAGTCAGATTTGAGTTTTCATCATTCAGTACAGTAGCCAAGTTACCATACACACGTACTGCTTTGTCTAGGCGATGTTCAAGACCCACTGCAAGAAGAGTTGCATTTGCATCATCTGCATCTACATCACGGTGGAACACTTGACCACGTAAATAAGTTTTTGGCGCAAACTTATAATCCGCTGCTACACCAAATACTTGAGCATCTGGGTTGTCAGCATCGTTATCATGCGTTAAATACTGATATAAACCACCGAAGTTTAATTCAGGTGTGATTTTATATGCAGCTGCAACACGGAAGCCATCACGTTCACCACGGTTTGCATCTTCTTCATAGTGTTCATACGCAGCAGCAAAATCAACTGGACCTTCTTTATATGTTAAAGCAAGGTCATAAGCTTTATCTTTATTTGCTTCGTTATCTACGCTGTTATCTTCGTGTAGAGATAATGCGCCGATTACATTAAAGCCACCGCCAAATTTTGGTGATTTATATTCAATCGTATTGGCATTACGTTCATCAAAACGTAAGTCACCTTCACGTGTTACGTTACGGATATCACCTAATTGGTCACCAAAGAAGTTGACTGGACCGCGAGCCACTTTAAACGGGCTGTCAAAGCGACCTACACGTGCCTGACCAAAATCACCTTTTAAACCAACGAAAGTATCGCGAGTTGCAAACTCTAAATCATCGTTTGCTGAACCGCTAGCGAAGTTAATTTCTTGTTCGATTTGACCAAAAACAGTCATGCCGTTTTCTAATTTTTGTTCAGCTTTGAAGCCTAAACGAGAAGAGTTTGAAGATAGTCCAACTTCATTATAGTCTGCACCATCATCAAGATAGTCTAAAGATACGTGTGCACGACCATATACTTTTACATCAGCAGCCATAGCTAATGCTGGTGTAAATAAGGTTGCCCCAACTGCTAATGCGCAAAGCGTTTTTTTCATGTGTAGCTCCAATACAGACTATTGTTTTTAGTCCTAAACATTGTTCAGAAGTAGGGTAGATCTACTGCTGTTCTCTATTGGTGCTAAGTATTCCTTACAAATGCGACAGTAATATTAAGGAAATATTTCAAAATTATTAAAAAGTACAAATTAGATCAAAAACTTACCTTTAATCGCAAATTTTAAGTGAACAAGTTTTTAAATTTAGAAAAAATTTATGAAATGAATAACTTAATTGCAAGGGGAGTGACATATTATTGTCATCAATGCTGTGGTTAATCGTGAAATTAAAACATGAAGCGAAAAAAATGGAGCGAGTGCTCCATTCATTTTTAATACAGTTTTGGAAATATTTTAAAGCGCTGCTTTAATCTTTTCAGCCAGTTGCATGATTTTTTCCTGGTCACCCATCTGCGCAGCATGTTTACCGAGTTGATGTACCGAGGTAGGAATGAGGTGGAAATGAACATGCGGTACAGTTTGTCCCGCAGCAGCGCCAGACAGCTGCATTAATACAATTCCATCTAGTCCTAAGGCTTTTTCCATGGCTTTAGCAATTTTTTGCACAATCTGGATGGTATATGCTGCAGCTTCGGCAGGTAGGTCCAATAATGTGACTGCAGGTGTTTTAGGAATAACCAAGGTGTGACCATCGGCTTGAGGCATGATGTCCATAAACGCAAGAACCTGTTCATCTTCATAGACTTTAATTGCAGGCAGTTCTCCACGCAGGATTCTTGCAAAAATATTTTGATCATCGTAAGCCATGATATTTCCTTTAATCAATGCATTGAATTATTTACAGTTCAATTCTTTCTGACGCGCCTTGATTTCGTCAAGTCGTTGTTGCTCTCTTTCAGAAAATTTTGGCTTGGTGGTATAGCAGTTGTCATTGCCAAACTTGGCTTTGGCTTCAGGATCTTTAAAGCAGAAGCCTTTTGATGCATAAATCACATCATGATCATTTTTCAGCTTTTGACATTCCTGTGCTGAAGCAAAAGCCGTGGTATTTGCCCCAATGAATGTTGCAAGACTGGTCAATAATGCAACAGTGAGCTTATTCATACGAGTTTCCTCTGTAATAACATTGTGGGTAAGCATCTACTCACAATATTAGGTTTTATTCTGATTATTCAATGGCCAGATCTTACTCAATTGTAATCTTGCTCCAGGCCTCATACATTTTAACGGCGCTGGAGAAGTCGCTATCTGGTTCAGCAGTAGCATTGGCAGCCTGAATCAAACTTTGGGCCAGTCCGAGTACCGGTGCTGAAAGTTTTGCATCGCGTACCAAGTCTAAAGCAATTCCGGTGTCTTTGGCCAGTAGCGGCAGGGCAAAGGTTAGTGGAAATGCGCGATTAAGAATACGCTGGGGTAGCACCATTTCCGTTACCGCGCTTTTGCCGCTTGAGGCATTAATACAATCCAGCGCTTCGTTTAAGTTTACCCCATGCGCTTTTAAGGTGGTAAATCCTTCGGCAACGGCGCATAAATTGACAGCCATCAACATGTTGTTAATGGCTTTAACAGCAAAACCAGCGCCCGGTTCACCGACATGCTTGATCAGTTGCCCAAAAGCCTGCATTGCGGGTAGGGCTTTTTCAAAAGCTTGCGCATCACCGCCCACCATCACGGTTAAGGTGCCTTTTTCTGCGCCTAGGGTTTGTCCACTGACGGGTGCATCTAAAAAATCGACCTGTTGTACTTTGAGCTGCGCAGCCACTTTTTTGGCAGAATCTGGAACACCGCTGGTACAGTCCACCCAGATAGAGCCGGCTTTTAGCGTCAAACCCTCTAACAGATGTTCTACATCCTGGCTGGTCGGCAGGCAGGAAAAAATCACATCGGCCTGTACGGCCTGTTCAAGCTCAACCGCCTGTGTAGCATATTCCGCTGCGTGTTGCTCGGCTTTGGCAAAATTACGGTTCCAGACATAGACTGTATCAAAATGCTGGGGTAAATGTGCGGCCATGCGGTATCCCATAGCGCCCAAACCAATAAATGCAACAGACTGAATCATGCGGTTTCCTTGTGTATTTTTGTCGATCTTTGCTCGAGCCACCGGGTCAGCTTGGGCCAGAATTCATTGGCACTTTTCTGGCTGGACATCAGGCCTAAGTGACCACCCGGAATAAGAGTAAACGTGACATCTGTACTACTTGTCAACTGGCTTAAAGGCTGTGCAGCGGCAGCCGTCACAATCTGGTCGCTTTGCCCGGCCCCGACAAATAAAGAACAGCGAATATTTTTTAGTTCAATATGTTCATCCTTCAGGCGGATAATGCCGTTTTTTAACGGATTTTGCAGCCAGACATTCAGTACCATGTCCTGATTAATCCCGCCCGGATAATCAATCATATTGTTCAGGAAATTCCCCAGCGTGGCATGTTCATGCAGCACTTGCGGGTCGTTCAGATTGAGAAACAGCTGGCGCTGACTGTCCAGCCAGCCTTTAGGATCTAGAATTTTAAAACCTAAAGCGTTGATGATGCCGGGCGTATGAATGAAATGTGGGGGAATAGAGCCCTGATGTAAGGCCTGTTTTAATTTGTGATTACGTGAAATCAGCTGGTTGCTGCGTTTAAACAGCTGGCCGATGCGACCGGAAGCATAACTATCTACCGGGCTGCCCAGCACCATCAGGTTTTTCACGATCTGAGGTTGACGATAGGCGGTATACAGCATCACAAAGACGCCGGCCATACTCCAGCCATGTAAGGAAATCTGCTCACTATGGGAATGCTGTCGAATCTGTTCAATACAATGCGGAATTGCGGCATTAATAAAGTACATAAAATTTAAATGACGATGGGCATAGTTTAAACGTCCCCAGTCAATCAGGTAGACATCAAAACCGCTATGCTGGAAATGCTTGATTAAAGAGCGATAGGGATACAAATCATAAATCGCCATATTAATCGCCAGCGGCGCAACAAAGACCAGCGGCTCCTGATAGGCTTTATTGGGTGAAGCGTAATAACGGATTTGTGCGTGTTGGTATTCGCCAATGATCTCATACGGTGTGGTTTGGGAGATCACCAAAGTCTTGCTGTTAAAAAGCCGGGTCGATAAGTTTTTTAACTTCTTGCGTTGATCTGCAAATTTTTTCTGTACTGGGTTCATAGCCTCTATCTGCTTGTCATGACGCTGAGTTGGATGAAGTCTAAGCGATATTTCCATATTTTACCTTGACCTTAAACACCTTGGGCGCTCAAAATGTTGGCAATTCTTATAACGGTAGTCTAAGGGCGAAAATCGAGATGAGCGAACAAGACGAGATCGAATATCAGTTAGATACTTTGGCAATTCGTACTGGTCATGACCGTACCTTCGAGGGTGAGCATAGTGAACCCATCTTTTTAACATCGTCTTTTGTTTGCGAAAGTGCAGCTGATGCAGCCGCCAAATTTTCTGGGCAAATTGAAGGGAATACCTATTCCCGTTATACCAATCCGACTGTCCATACTTTTGAAAAACGCTTAGCAGTGCTCGATGGCGCAGAACGTGCCGTGGCCACCAGTTCAGGTATGGCTGCAGTACATGCAATTACCCTGGCCTATTTAAAAGCCGGCGATCATGTGGTGTGTTCACGCGCGGTATTCGGTTCGATCATTTCATTATTTGAAAAATACGTCATGAAATTTGGCGTAGATGTAACCTTTGTTGATCTGGAAGATTTAGCGGCCTGGCAGCAGGCGATTCGCCCGAATACACGTTTACTGTTTATTGAAACCCCATCTAATCCATTGGCGCAAGTGGGTGATTTGCAAGCGATTGCTGATATTGCCCATGCAGCCAATGCTTTGTTTGCCGTCGACAATACTTTCTGTACCCCGGTTTTACAGCAGCCGATTAAATTTGGTGCGGATTTAATCATTTATTCATCAACCAAATATATTGATGGTCAGGGCCGTGCCCTGGGTGGTGCTGTGGTCGGTAATCACCAGTTGCTGGAAGAAATTAACGGCGTGATTCGTACCCTGGGTAACTCGATGAGCCCGTTTAATGCCTGGGTCTTCCTTAAAGGTCTGGAAACCCTGAACCTGCGGATGAAAGCCCACTGTGCCAGTGCACAGAAGCTGGCAGAATGGCTGGATGCCCATCCAAAAGTGGAAACCGTATATTACGCCGGTTTGCCGCAGCATCCAGGGCATGAGTTAGCGAAAAAACAACAAAGCGGTTTTGGCGGTGTTGTATCGTTCGTGGTGAAAGGTGAGCGTGAAGGCGCATGGACTGTCATTGATAACACGCGTTTCTTATCCATTACCAGTAACCTTGGTGATGTAAAATCTACAATTACCCATCCTGCTACCACCTCACATGGCCGTATGTCTGCCGAAGCCAAACAGCAAGCCGGTATTTCAGAAGGTTTAATTCGTGTTTCTGTGGGTCTGGAAGATATTGATGATATTATTCGCGACCTTAGCCGTGGTTTAGACCTGATTTAATTTATAAATTCTGACATCTTTTTGCTGAATTTTCGTGTAGAGTGCTTAGCCAAAGATGTCAGTTTTGTTCGGAGATTTTTATGAACATTAATATGTTAATGCAGCAAGCGCAGCGCATGCAGAAAGAAGTAGAAAACAATATCAAGAAAGCCAAAGAAGAACTGGCACAAACTGAAGTGCATGCCGAAGCGGGCGGTGGTCTGGTCAAAGTAACCATGACCTGCCGTAACGTGGTGAAGCGTATTGAAATCAATCCTGAACTGTTACAAGACGATCCAGACATGATTGAAGACCTGATTGCTGCGGCCATGAATGATGCAGCGCGTCAGGCAGAAACCATTTCTGAAGAACGTATGAAAGCAGCGAATTCTGGTATGGGCTTACCACCAGGTTTGGCAGGCATGTTCTAAGGTAGCGCATCTGTGTTCAGCGATCGTTTTGATCAACTGGTACAAGCCTTGCGTATTTTGCCAAGTGTTGGGCCAAAATCGGCCCAGCGCATGGCCTTGCACCTGATCATGAAAAACCGTGAAGGCGCGCTGGGTCTGGCTTATGCCTTAAATGAGGCGACCACGCATATTCACGAATGTTCCATCTGCCATTCTTTAACCGAAGATGAAGTGTGCAATATCTGCGCATCTTCGGAACGTGATGAAGAATTACTCTGCGTGGTGGAATCACCAGCCGATGTCATGGCAATTGAACAAAGTGGCAGCTTCCGCGGTAAATATCATGTTTTGGGCGGGCATTTATCGCCGCTTGACGGGATTGGTCCGGAAGAAATCGGGATTCCAGCTTTAATTCACCGTTTAAGCTCGGGTCAGGTCAAAGAAGTGATTCTGGCGACCAATGCCACGGTAGAAGGTCAGGCGACGGCGCATTATCTGGTCGAAGCGACCAAGCATTTACCGGTGCAGATGACCCGGATTGCCCAGGGCGTGCCGCAAGGTGGTGAACTGGAATATATCGACAGTCACACTTTAAGTCAGGCTGTCCATAACCGTATGCGCATGAAATAAGTACTCCGATGCTTATTTCATCAGATTTCAACTTTTTAAATTGTGTCTTAATCCAATATTGAAACTTTAACTAAGATATAAAAAATATAAACTTTTGTTTATCTTGAGCTTAAACTTTAAAAAAATCAGCAAAATATACCGTAAGTTTTATTTTTTTATAGCTAAATTATATTTATTGGTTAAAATACCCCTTGAGAAACTTTAACGACTCTCTCTGCTATGTTCCAATTTATTCAACAGCAACAAGACTTTGAAAATGTTTTAACATTAATGAGTCAAAACTCTACCTATGGACTGGATACCGAATTCATCAAGGTTGATACCTTATGGCCCAAATTGGGGGTGTTCCAGATTAATGTCGCAGGAAAAGTTTATTTGTTGGATGGAACAACGCTGAATCTTTCGGCGTTCTGGGAAAAAATCTTCCAGGCGCAGCAGAATATTTTCCATGCTTGCGGCGAAGATATCGACCTGATCTATCATTATGCCCAGCAAAAATCACTGAAAAATGTATTTGATACCCAGGTTGGCATGTCCTTTTTGGGCTATGGTCTGCAGGTCAGCTATCAGAATGCTCTAAAGCAGGTGCTAGAGGTCGATATTGACAAAGACCAGACCCGCTCGGACTGGCTGGCGCGACCATTATCACCGGAACAGTTGCAATATGCAGCCAATGATGTGCTGTATTTAATGCAACTGGCAGAAAAAGTACAGCAGGACTTGCAGCAAAAATCGTTACTGAATCTGGTGGTAGAAGACTGCCGTCATTTAACCCAGGAAATTGGGGAAGATACACCGCTAGAGCGTCTGTATCAGGATGTCGGTAATTACCGCCATTCACGCCGTCAGCTCATGCAGTTGCAGCAATTGGTGGTCTGGCGTGAACAGATGGTTAAGGCTTTAAACCAGCCACGCAGCTTTATTCTGAAAAATACCACCTTACTGGATCTGGTTGAAAAAAATCCGAAAAATAATTTCCAGCTGTCACACGTGAAGGAAATCCGTCCGAATATTTTACGTGAACATGGCAAAACTATTTTAGACCTGTTGAAATTCCTACCCGATCCAGAGCATTGGCCGCTGCGCATGGCGCGTCCAATTCGCCATTCTTCCAAAGAAGTCGGGCAGCACATTGAGCAGGTGATTCAACGCGGCGTCAATGAAACCGGCATCCCTAAAGAAGTGCTGATGCGGAAAAAATGGCTGAATGCCCTGTATCAGCATGTGGTATTTAAAAATGATGAGCAGGATTTACCAAGCTATTTATTGGGCTGGCGTTATGATCTGCTGACCAAGCCGCTGATTGAAGTGCTGCATCAAGATCAGCAGTATTTATCCAATCATATGAAAGTGATGGATTAAAAAAACAGCAAACTGCTGCCAGAATTATGATTTGTACACAATCACGACTGATGCGTTAATAATCACTAATGTATCCGTCTTTTTTTTGATGTATGCTTTGGCCTGAGTTAAACGAGTATTGTGCTGAATATGTTCTGTTCAATTTATAAATCGAGCAAAAAAGATGAAATGTATCTTTATGTCGCTCGTATTGAAAGCCAAGATGATCAAGCAGAAGCGGCAGATCCGCTTGAAGTGGTACCGGAAGTACTGCGTACTGCATTTGGTCGTGCAACGTTTGTCATGGATTTAGAATTGCATGAAAACCGTAAACTCGCGCGGGCCAATATTCTGCATGTCATGGATTCGATTCAAACAAAAGGCTTCTTTATTCAAATGCCGCCAGAAGGTTTAATTAATCCGAATGCGGTTGAGCCAGAAGGCTTACGCGGTGCCTAAGTTAAATTCAGGAGTTGAGTGATGGAAAATTTAATGACTTTTTTAGAATCAATTCCTGAAAATACCATTGCCGTTACGGTCTATCTATTGGGTAGCCTGATTATTTTATGGTGCTGGTATGAAATTGCCAAACGTCTGCCTCATCCACTTGGCGGCGTAAGCTGGATTGTGGTCTTTGCTATCTTGCTGACGCCTACCATTTCCGAAGGGCATAATGCAGGTATTGCACCGGCCACCTTTGGTTTGCTGTTTGGTGTATTAACCAAGGAAATGCCGCTGGTCTGGTCCAATTTATCTGCCATTCTGGTGGTGATTGGTTTAGGACTGGTGGTTGGTTATTTCTGGTCTAAATATAGCCAGCGTAAGGCAGGTCTTGCTGCCAAGAACAACAGCACAGCGCTTTAATTACAAAAATAAGTTTAAATTGAAATAAGGTTATCTCATGTCTGTAGATACACAACACTTCACTGGTACTGATCAATACATCGCCACTGACAGCTTAAAGCTGGCGGTGCAGGCGGCACGTCGTTTACAAAAGCCCCTGTTAATTAAAGGTGAACCGGGTACCGGTAAAACCTTACTGGCCGAGCAGGTCGCGCAAAGCCTGGGACTGAAACTGATTACCTGGCATATCAAATCGACCACCAAAGCCCAGCAAGGCCTGTATGAATATGATGCCGTGTCGCGTTTACGTGATAGCCAGCTGGGGGATGACCGGGTTTATGATATTAAAAACTACATCAAGCCGGGCAAACTGTGGGAAGCGTTTAGCAGTGAAGAGCGCTGTGTACTGCTGATTGATGAAATTGACAAGGCCGATATCGAGTTTCCAAACGACTTGCTGCATGAGCTGGATAAAATGTCCTTTTTCGTTTATGAAACTGGCGAAACCATTAGCGCAACGCAGCGTCCGATTGTGATCATCACTTCCAATAATGAAAAAGAACTGCCCGATGCTTTCTTGCGTCGCTGTTTCTTCCATTATATTGATTTCCCTGATGAAGCCACCATGCGCGACATCATCAATGTGCATTTCCCGAATATCTCCACGACTTTGGTGTCAGAAGCCTTACAGGTGTTCTTTAAACTACGCCAGATTCCGGGCCTGAAAAAACCGCCTTCAACCTCTGAGCTGATTGACTGGCTGAGTCTGTTAATGGCGGATGACATGCCGGACGATATTCTGCGTAATGCTGACAAAACCAAAGCCATTCCACCGTTGTACGGTGCGCTGATTAAAAACGAGCAGGATGTTCAGTTACTGGAACGCTTAGCCTTTATGGCTCGTCGTTAAGGGAGTAATCGCCACATGTTTGTGCGATTGTTTTATACCTTAAGAAAATACGGCGTCCCGGTCACCACTCGTGAACTGATTGACCTGAACCGTGCAGTGGCAGAAGGTCTGGTCTTTGCCAATCAAGATGAGTTTTATCATCTGGCCAAAACCATTATGGTCAAGGATGAACGCTTTTTTGACAAGTTTGACCGGGCCATGAAAGATTACTTTGATGGTATCTCGACCTTTGATCTGGATGAATTGCTCAATCAAGTCCATAAATTACCCAAAGACTGGTTCGATCTGGAGCTACTGGAAAAGCATTTAACCCCAGAGCAGCGCGAAGAACTGAAAAAAGCCGGTTCATTGGAAGAGCTGATGAAAATGCTGGAAGAGCGTTTACGCGAACAGCATAAAAAGCATCAGGGCGGTAACCGCATGATTGGGACCGGTGGAACCTCGCCGTTTGGTGCCTATGGTGATCATCCTGAAGGGGTGCGTATAGGCGGGCCGGGCCGTAAACGTTCAGCGGTTAAAGTCTGGGAACAGCGTCAATACCGTAATCTGGATGATGACCAGCTGCTCGGTTCACGGCAAATGCAAATGGCGCTGCGCCGTCTGCGTAAGTTTGCCCGTCAGGGCGCGGCTGAAGAATTAGATGTCGATGGCACCATTCGTGAAACCGCCAAACAGGGCATTTTGGATGTGCAACTGGTACCCGAACGGCGTAACCGGGTTAAAGTGTTAATGCTGTTTGATGTCGGCGGCTCCATGGATGCGCACATCGCCCAGTGTGAAAAGCTGTTTAGTGCGGCCAAAACCGAATTTAAAACGTTGGAATATTTTTATTTTCATAACTGCCTGTACGATTATGTCTGGAAAGACAATGTACGCCGTTCACACACCCGTATGAATACCTGGGATTTATTCAACACCTACGGACGCGACTATCGTGTCATTGTGGTCGGGGATGCCAGTATGGCACCTTATGAGCTGAATGCCGTTGGGGGTTCAGTGGAATATATGAATGATGAGGCCGGGCAGGTGTGGTTGCGCCGTTTACGCCAGCATTTTGATAAAACCGCCTGGCTGAACCCGGAACAAGAGCAATATTGGCACTACACCCAGACCATCGGTTTAATTCAGCAAATTTTTGAAAATCATATGTATCCCATGACGTTAAAGGGGATTGAAGATTTAACCCGTTATTTGGCGCGTTAAGCTTCATAAAATAGAAGGAATACTGCATGAACTCTCAGATGAATGGCATTGCCTTACCCAATGAAGATGGCTTTTTTGGTGAATATGGCGGGCAGTTTATTCCACCGCATCTGAAAGCGGCGATGGATGATATTAAAGTGGCCTACGAAGAAATTCGTCAGACTCCGGAATTTCAGCAGGAACTGGCTGAGCTATTCGCACATTATGTGGGTCGTCCAAGTCCGCTATTTCATGCCAAGCGTTTATCTGAGCAGTTGGGCGGGGCACAAATCTATTTAAAACGTGAAGATTTAAATCACACCGGCGCGCATAAAATTAACCATTGTTTAGGTGAAGCCTTGCTGGCCAAATATATGGGCAAAACCAAAGTCATTGCCGAAACTGGCGCTGGTCAGCATGGCGTGGCATTGGCAACCGCCTGTGCCCTGGTCGGTATTCCATGCGAAATTCACATGGGTCAGGTCGATATTGAGAAAGAACATCCCAATGTCGTAAAAATGAAAATTCTGGGCGCCAAGCTGATTTCCGTGACCCGCGGCACTGCAACCTTAAAAGATGCGGTAGACAGCGCCTTCGAAGAATACTTAAAAGATCCGAAAAACTATATTTATGCGATTGGTTCGGTGGTGGGACCGCATCCATTCCCGATGATGGTACGTGATTTCCAGGCCATTATTGGTGATGAAATTAAAGTTCAGGCGCAGGAACGTTTTGGTGCACAGCCGGATTATATTGTGGCTTGTGTCGGTGGTGGTTCTAATGCTGTGGGCGCTTTTACCGCGTTTCTGAATGATCCGGAAGTAAAACTGGTTGGTGTTGAGCCAGCCGGTCATGGCCTGAATACCGATATGCACTCTGCAACCCTCACCTTAGGTAAACCGGGTCAGTTACACGGTATGGCCTGTTATGTGCTGGAAGATGAGCAGGGTGAGCCGCTCCCGGTACACTCGATTGCATCTGGGCTGGATTATCCGGGTGTAGGGCCACAGCATAGCTTCCTGAAAGATGCTGGTCGTGTCGAATATACCACTGCTACTGATCAGGAGTGTCTGGACGCCTTTATTCAGCTATCACGGGTTGAAGGGATTGTGCCGGCACTGGAAAGCTCGCATGCGGTCGCATGGGCAATGCGTGAAGCACCAAAAATGTCCAAAGACACCAATATTGTGGTGAACCTGTCTGGTCGCGGTGACAAAGATGCGGACTATGTGGCACACAAGCTGGGCTTGAATTAATCCTGTTTAGTCTCTTTTAAACGAGCAGTTTTAAAAAAGATCGTTTTTTAAAAGGCTAGCCATAAAAAAACTCTCTTGAAGGAGAGTTTTTTTGTTTTTTATATTGTCTGTTTAGCTGGCAATATATTGTTGTAGCTGGTCGATCAGTTTACGTTGATCATCCATTACTGCTTTTACCAAGTCGCCAATCGACACCAGTCCGACCAGTTTGTCATTTTCTACTACCGGTAAATGACGTAAATGACGATCGGTCATCAGGCTCAAACAGTCTTCTACACTGGTGCTTTGGGTCACGGTCAGTACCTTTGCGGTCATAATCTCGTTGACAGTGGTGTCATAAGAGGAGCGTTCCATCAGGGCAATTTTACGGGTGTAGTCACGCTCGGATAAAATCCCGACCACTTGGCCTTCATGGGTCACTACAAGCGCCCCGATGCCTTTATCGGCCATAATTGAAATTGCTTCGAGTACAGTTGCTTCTGGACTAACGGTGTATATTTCCTGGCTATGCTTATCTTTTAATACGTGTGTTACATTGGTCATTCTGTCTGGTCCTTGCCATTTTTGTTCTTGGTATGGGTTCTAACTTAACCTCAATTTTGAAAAATGCCAATAGTTTTATCATTAGAGGCCATAATCAGCAGTCATATTGTTTTCATTGAGGTTTAATGGTGCATGAATCTCTACGTTAAGCGGTCTTTAACTGGGCGTCATTAAAGAAAAAGTGTTTCATTTGCTGTGTGGTCAGCTTGAATTGCTGGCTGGAACAATGACACAGCGCCGGTGTAACTTTTAAACGGGTTAAGGTCGGTAGCAGGGAATTCTGAAAATCCTGCGGGCTAATCTGGCGCGGAGTGTAGTTTGGCCAGTGTTTCTTGGCATATTTATAGGCTTGGACACCGTTTAACCAAAAGGGAAAAATAAAATCATCCTGATCGGAGGTCATGGCCCAACCCTGATGATATAGCCCCCAAAGTACCCCGCAATACATCATTGATTTTAGAATACTGATTTTCATGTGAATATCTTGGGCAGCGGGTTTTAAAGACTTAATCTGGTTCATGTCATATAAACACTAATGTGGTGCCTGTATTGTAGGAAATTCAGATGAATAAAGCGTTTAAGCTTTGCGTTAAATCGTAAACAAATATAAAAAACAAATTTCAGGCATTAAAAAACGCCACCTAGGTGACGTCTGTTTATGCTTGCATGGTGGCCATATTCTGCCAGTACTGTGCTTTGAGTGAATCGCGTTCTACGCGGAAGCCTTGATAGTACAGTTCAGCTAAGAACATAGCGGCTTTGCCATGACCCGCGCGGGCAACCTGTTCAAGTTCAGCCACAGCATCTTGGAAGTTCATCTGTGATTGAATGGTGTTAACCGCATTTGCATATGCAATTTCAAGATCATGGTGAGAGATACTCTGAATCATATAAAACTCCTTTATTTTAATTATGATCGCAATAAAGACTGTATAGCCAGTCTAAATAATAGTTTATCGAGGTTGTGTTAAACTAATATTACACATTCGTGGAAATGTCAACTAAGAGATGGGGCAGATCCGTGATATTTCAAGTTTACATGATTAAACATTGAACACTCTATAATTTTATTATGATATGCATATAAGAAAGGTAACATAAAAAGGAGAGCCACATGACAAATACAATAGACGGTTTTAACTTTGATCTGCCTTTACGTGCGGAGCAGATTATCGAACTGGCCCATCATCACCGTAAAAAACTCGATGAGGCGGTGTTCCATCAGGAAATTCATTTAGGTGAGTATTGTCTGGCGCAGCGTAAACGTGTGCATGACTTTACCAGTACACTCGATCCACAGCAGCGTGAAGAATTCTACCGTATTTATAATGGTGAGCTAATCAGCATTGCCGATGATGATGAACTGCATCCGGCTGATGCCGAAAAAGGGGTCAGTATCTTTGCCATCTTCATTGTGCTGGCCATTGTCGCGGGTATTATCCTGTATACCGTATTCCGCGCGCTGATGACTTAAGCAGCAGTGGCTCAATTTTACTCGCCAGTTCGGGTAAAATTGGGTCATCTATCTTGTGCAAATACCGCTAGCATCCTACACTACGGCTATTCGAGGTAGGCTATGCATGACGCAATACAAAAAATTTCTCAATTATTCATTCAATTAAAATCACGACTCACGTTAGAGCAAATTTATAATGGGGTAGTGGTCAGCATTATTGTCATTATTCTCCTGTTATCTTCCATTGCACTTTATCGCCCGGTCGGGTCCGTACAATTTCAGAATATTGAGTATCTGTCACAGCAGTCGATGTATCCTGAAACTCAGGAGATGGCTGTGCGCTTAATGCAGCAGCCACAGGTGCGTTATGGGCAATATCTTAAATTGATGCAGGCCCATCAGATGGAACTGGGTCAGGCAAAACAACTTCCTCCCCTGGATGTGGAGGCGTATTAATCGCCGGAATATCTTCAACCTGAGGAAGCGATTGACCGCCGGTGGTCTGTAAATTGTGCTGCAACAGTTGTTCTAAAGCCGCCTTATCTAAACTTTCACTGACTACAATCACGGTCAGATGTTCCGGATGCAGATGCCGGCGTACCACAGCTTGCACATCTTCGGCGCTAATTTTACTGAGCTGCACTGAATATTCACTCAGGCTCTGTGCCGATTGTCCATAAAATCCCAAACTGCCGAGCTGGGCATTAATACTGGCATTGCTGCTGTAATGGTTGGGATAGGCTCTTAACAAGCCGTTTTTGGTTTCTTCCAGCTGTTTCGGATCAATCGGTTCACGGACAAAATCGACCAGTGCCTTATGCGCGACACGAATACTGTCCATCAGCTGATCTTGCTGGGTTGAGTAGCTGATGCGAAATACACCCGGTGCCTGACTAAAGCTCATGCTGCTAGATGCGCCATAGGTATAGCCACGTTTTACCCGCAGTTCTTTCATCAGAACAGAATGAAAGCCGCTACCGCCGAGCATACGATTGGCCACTTCTAGAGCCAGCCGGTCTGGATCATGACGCGTGGTGCCAATATGACCGAGCACAATATGCGCCTGACTGGACTGATAGGGCATGTGTACAATCTGAAAGCCATTTGCTGTGATGGGTGTGGGGAGTGGTGCAGCCGCCTGGCCTTGCGCTAAGTTGCCAGCAATGCGTTCTGCCAGATTTAAAGCCGCTTTGGCCTGCATTTTTCCGGTAATGGCAATATTCATATTCTGTGCCACCAGAAACTGCTCACGGAACTGTTGCAGATGTTTGGACTGAATCCGCTGAATACTGCCATTGGTACCGTTAATTGGTTGGGCATAAGGATGTTGCCCATATAAGCTGCGATACAGCTGAATCTCCATCATCCGGCTGGGATTTTCTTTCAGCTGTTTTTGCCCCAGCTGGTTATTGCTGACCACCATGCCAATACTCTGTTTTTCAAAGGTGGCATGTTTGAGCAGTTCCATCATCATGGTTAAAGCCGGTTCCAGCTTTTCCGGATCAGACAACACCCGTAATTTGACAATAAACATATCCCGATAGGCTCGCGCGCTAAACTGCGCTCCGACCTGTTCAAACACGGCAGCCACTTGTTGTGCATTATATTTGGGCGTGCCTTCATCTAAGAGCTGGGCGGCCATATTGGCCACGCCGTATAAGCCGCTTTCAATTTCCCGATCACGTGCGGCACCGGCATTAAAGGTCAGCTGAATATCCAGTATCGGCAAATCCTGTGTTTCCACAAACAGGGTTCTGACCTGATAACGGTTATTCAGGTCATGCACATAAGGCGCGCGATAATCCAATTTCTGCTGATTAATATTTCTGAGACTTTGCAGCAGCGGCAGAGATTGTAAGGTATTTGGATTTTCATCCACTTCGGTGGTGGTATTGACATTGGCCTGCGCAGAACTGATCGCAAATAAGCTGGCCACCAGAACGCAGGAACGGAAATAGGGCATGTCGGTATCCTTTAGGGTGACTTGCTATGGGGACGCAAATACAGCGTGGTCAAATTGTCACGCACAAAATAGACATTGGCGACGCGTTGAATGTCTTGCGGGCGTACGGTTTCAAAATGCTGAGGTAATTCATCCATCAGGCGATAACTCAATCCGTTGACTTCCAGATTGCCCATCATCTTGGCCTGTCCAGCCAGATCATCCTGACTATAAAGCAAATTCGACACAAACTTGGCTGTCACGCGTTTCACTTCCTGTTCATGCACCAGCTCGGTTTTCAGGCGTTCAATTTCAGCCTGAATCGCCTGTTCAGCTTCGGCCAGATCCACGCCATCCACCGGTAAAGCTGAAATGGTAAACAGGCTGTCGCCACGATTATATGGATCATAGCTGACGCTTAAGGCGCTTAAGAGTTTTTGCTCACGAATCAGACGCTGCTGCAGGCGCGAAGAAATGCCGCTGTCTAATAAATGCTGAATAATGGTGAGCGCATAGGCATCTTGCGGATTGGTCGCAGTCGTTAGCGAACGGACATTCCAGGCCATATACAAATTCGGCACCTGAACCGGAAAATTCAGTTCCATGTGCCGATAGCCCAGACGTTCAAATTCGCGGACATCATTGCGGGCTGGCAGGCTGCGCGCTGGAATATCGGCAAAGTATTTTTGTACCTGGAGCAAAGCCGCTTCAGCATTAACATCGCCGACAATAATTAAAATGGCATTATTCGGGCTATACCACTGCTTGTACCACTGACGTAAATCCTCCAGCTGGATATTTTGCAGATCTTTCATATGCCCAATAATTGGCTGGCGATAATGACTGGTCGGGTAGGCAATCCATTTAAACCGTTCAAAAGCCAAAGCACGCGGATTGTCATCGGTACGCTGGCGCCGTTCTTCCATCACCACTTTGATTTCGGTGGCAAAATCCTGCTGGCGCAGCAATAAATTACGCATCCGGTCGGCTTCAAGCTCCAGCGCCATCGGAAAATAGGTTTTTGGATATAGCTGATAATAATTGGTGTAATTGGTAAAGGTCGAGGCATTGACCCGGCCGCCGTAAATCCGGCTGAGTCGGGTAAACTCATCATTCGGCACTTTATGTGTGCCTTTGAACATCATGTGTTCCAGTGCATGGGAAATACCGAGTAAATTTCCCGACTCATCACTGCTACCAACTTTGTACCAGATTTGAGTCATCACCATTGGCGAACGATGATCTTCACGAATAATGACTTTTAAACCGTTTTTTAACGTGGTTTCAACGGTACTGCGTGCCAGCTCGCTTTGAGTATTGGCCGCCAAAGCGCTCGATGAGAAACCGATCAGAAGTAGGGTAAGGGCGAAACGTTGTTGTTTTAAATGATGAACCACAGCAGGCAAAATTTTATTGTTCAGTATCACAAAGATGATCCGCAATGCATCTGTATTTGCTTTCATTCTTCAGAAACGGGGCAGTGAAAGCAAGGGAATCCTGTAACTTTTTGCAGCCTGCGACACATGATTGGCAATGACAAGTCAAAGCGGGCAGTTTATGTTAGAATCCAATTTTTTAACGCACTGCTTTTCAAGGATTCGGCATGCAACAGCAATCTAATGGGCAAAATAAATTTTTGATTGATGCTGATATCGGGGATGACGATGTCACTTTACCAAGTTTACCTGCGGTAAATGTACCTATCGTTGAAACACCTAAAGTAGAACAAGCACCTGTTTCTGCGCCTGTAGCCACAGAAGCAGCTGAAGAGAAATCAAAAGGCGGTTTCTTCAGCCGTATGAAAGAAGGGTTAACCAAAACCCGTAAAAACTTTGCCGATGGGATGGTCAACATCTTAATTGGTGGCAAAGAAATTGATGATGAACTTTTAGAAGAAGTTGAAGAGCAATTGCTGGTGGCCGATATTGGTGTTGATGCCACCAAAACCATTATTGCCAACCTGACTGAACGTACTGCGCGTGGCGATCTGATTTATTCACACTCGCTGTATAAAGCCTTGCAGGAAGAGCTGGTGGCTTTACTGGCGCCGCGTGTTAAACCGTTACATATTGATTCGAATAAAAATCCGTATGTCATTCTGGTGGTGGGCGTGAATGGTGTGGGTAAAACCACCACCATTGGTAAGCTGGCCAAACGTTTACAAGGTGAAGGCAAGAAAGTCATGCTGGCCGCTGGTGATACCTTCCGTGCAGCAGCGACTGAACAGTTACAAATCTGGGGCGAGCGTAATGATGTTGCTGTGGTCGCACAAGGTCATGGTGCAGACAGTGCTTCGGTTATTTTTGATGCCTTTGAAAGTGCGCGTGCCAAAGGTATGGATGTCTTGATTGCTGATACTGCAGGACGTTTGCATAACAAAGGTCATTTGATGCAGGAACTGACCAAAGTTAAACGCGTGATGCAAAAAATTGATGCCACTGCACCGCATGAAGTGATGCTGGTGGTAGATGCCGGTACCGGTCAGAATGCGATTAACCAGGTTGAAATGTTTGATGAAGCGGTCGGCTTGACCGGTCTAACTATTACCAAACTGGATGGTACCGCCAAAGGTGGTGTACTGTTTAATATTGCCAGCCGTACCCATGTGCCTATCCGCTTTATTGGGGTGGGTGAAAAAATTGATGACCTGCGTCCATTCTCAGCCAAGTCCTTTGTTGCCGCGCTGTTTGAAACAGACAAATAAGCAGCTCAAAAACTCCGCGATTTGCGGAGTTTTTTTATATATCCTTTAAACTGTAAAAAAACCAATAACTGATATAAACCTAGAGCAGGGATTGTGCTCAGACAGCTTTGATGCGCTTTAAAATTTAACTTGTTTTCATAAAATCTACGATAAGCGCGGTTATTGTTCCATAAATGCAACACATTGTTATAAAACTGGGACTATTTTCCAGCCCAGGCAGCCGTTAAGATAAATCCATCTGTTATAAACACAAGACCATACCAAGGAAAAAGATATGTCATTTAAAGATCATTTACTTAAACGCCGTACCATTTACTCAATTGGTAAAAATGTGGCGCTAGATGAAGCAAAAATTGAAGAAATTATTAAAGAAGCCGTTCGTTTAAGCCCATCTTCGTTTAACTCTCAAACTTCACGTGTGGTGATTCTGTTTGGTGAATCACATGCCAAATTCTGGGAAATTGTACGTGAAACCTTGCGTAAAATGGTGCCGGCTGAAAACTTTGCATCAACTGACAGCAAAATCAGCAGCTTTGCCGCAGGTTTTGGTACTGCGTTATTCTATGAAGACCAAGATGTCGTGAAAGCACTGCAAGAACAATTTGCACTATATGCAGATAACTTCCCGGTATGGTCAGAGCATTCAACAGGGATTGCCCAGTTTGCAACCTGGATTGCGCTGGCAGAAAACAATATTGGTGCATCGCTACAGCATTACAACCCGATTATTGATGAAGAAGTTGCGGCGACTTTTGATGTACCAGCCAACTGGAAATTAAGAGCACAACTGGTGTTCGGTTCAATTGAAGCACCAGCAGGTGATAAAGAATTTATGAATGATGCAGATCGTTTTAAAACTTTTCACTAAGTTGCATAGCTAAACCAAAGAAAGGGCGCATTCAGCGCTCTTTTTTTATGGCAAAACGCCACTAAAAAGAGAGAAATTGGGCTTTAATAGTTTTTGTCATAAAACTGTCATTTCAGCGCTGCATAGTGCAACTAAAATTAAACAATCGACTAGAGTGAACAGCATGGCTTTACGTTTATCCTTCGCAGCACTGGCTTTAAGTTTAAGTAGTACAGCTTTTTCCGCAGTGACCATTACGGCACCGGAAGAAATTAAGGTTGAAGGTTTAAATGGTCAGGAAGTGAAAAGCCGTCTGTTTAGCAGTAATCATAACTATAGCGTGCAGCCTGGCGAGAATGTGCTGAGCGTACGTTATGTACAGTTTTTTGAAGAGCATCCGGGCATTGGTTCACACGATATTGTACGTTCGGGCATCGTGCATATTAAAACTCCGGTTTTACAAGATAAAGCCACATACCGTTTAGGGCTGGTGAATCCACCAAAAACGCATGATGATGCTAAAGAATTTGCCAAGCAGCCGGTATTCGGTTTATTTGATGCGAAAAATCAGCTGCTGGTGCAGCAGGCTGGAGCCAAAGATTTAAACCGTGGCATTTTACAAAACTTATTTAGTACTTCTTCAACAGAATCTGCGCAGGCTGCACCTGTATCGGTGACACAACCAGCAGCGGTCTATAGTCCACAAGCAATCACTGCAACCAAACCCGTTGCAACTGTTAGCAATGTTGCAGGTGCAGATCAGCAGCTGATTCAGCTGTGGCAACAAGCATCAAAAACAGAACGACAAAAATTTATGTCGTGGCTGGCAGAACAGGCCAATTAAAAACCGCAATAAAATGAAAAGATTATAAAACCAGCTTCGGCTGGTTTTTTATTTATAGTTTTAAAGTCTAAGTGGACTACTTTATTTTTATAATTACTTAGCTAAACTTAGTAATACAGATAAAATATGCAGCAATCTGGTTTAAAAATAACCAGACAGGTACTTTTTTCTTAAAACTTTATAAAATGTGCTTGCAAAGCTTTTAAATTTCTCTAGAATGCACCCCATACCGACGAGATAAACGAAAACGAACGAAGCACGAAGTGCTGAGTTGTTAAGTTTATTAAGTCCAGCTTCTGGCACTGACGAGGTGTTGGAAAGATCATTAAGAGATTATGAAGAACAACTTGTGTGGATTTTTACTGGTTGATTAATCGAATATATTTTCATTAATTGATTGGTTTAAATTACTCGAAGTTTATTTGAGCGAATTTAAGTCAGAAATTGATGAGCCAGATTTGGTCACTTCGAATAAAGTGACAAAATGATTTTAACTGAAGAGTTTGATCATGGCTCAGATTGAACGCTGGCGGCAGGCTTAACACATGCAAGTCGAGCGGGGAAAGGTAGCTTGCTACTGGACCTAGCGGCGGACGGGTGAGTAATGCTTAGGAATCTGCCTATTAGTGGGGGACAACATTCCGAAAGGGATGCTAATACCGCATACGCCCTACGGGGGAAAGCAGGGGATCTTCGGACCTTGCGCTAATAGATGAGCCTAAGTCGGATTAGCTAGTTGGTGGGGTAAAGGCCTACCAAGGCGACGATCTGTAGCGGGTCTGAGAGGATGATCCGCCACACTGGGACTGAGACACGGCCCAGA